>NZ_LJOU01000132.1:0-11757 GCF_001672085.1 Anabaena sp. AL93
ACCTACAGCAATGCGGAAACTCTGAATATTAACTTAGGTTCAGGTGCAGACGACTTCACCATTAATAGTACCCAGACTGGACAAACCAATCTGAATACTAATGCGGGTGCTGATACAGTCCGCATTAAGACCATCAGTGGTGCAACAAACGTTTCCACTGGTACAGAAGACGATAATATCCAGATTTCTAACGACAGCAACACGGTAGATACTATTGCTGCTTCATTAACAATTAGTGGGGATGGGGGAACTGATACCATCACTGTTAATGATTCTAGTGATACCAACAATAATACAGGCATATTAACCAGCACCAATGTGACTGGTTTAGATATGGCTGGAAGTATTACCTACAGCAATGCGGAAACTCTGAATATTAATCTGGGTTCAGGTGCAGACAACTTCACCATTAACAGCACCCACACAAATCAAACCAATTTGAATACTAATGCAGGTGCAGATACAGTTCGCATTAAGACTATTAGTGGTGCAACCAACGTCTCCACTGGTACAGAAGACGATAATATCCAGATTTCTAACGACAGCAACACGGTAGATAATATTGCTGCTTCATTAATAATTAGTGGGGATGCTGGAACTGATACCATCACTGTTAGTGATTCTGGAGATACCAACGATAATACAGGCATATTAACTAACACCAATGTGACTGGTTTAGATATGGCTGGAAGTATTACCTACAGCAATGCGGAAACTCTGAATATTAACTTAGGTTTAGGTGCAGACAACTTCACCATTAACAGTACCCACACTAGACAAACCAATTTGAATACTAATGCAGGTGCTGATACAGTTCGCATTAAGACCATCAGTGGTGCAACCAACGTCTCCACTGGTACAGAAAACGATAATATCCAGATTTCTAACGACAGCAGCACGGTAGATAATATTGCTGCTTCATTAACAATTAGTGGGGATGCTGGAACTGATACCATCACTGTTAATGATTCTAGTGATACCAACAATAATACAGGCATATTAACCAGCACCAATGTGACTGGTTTAGATATGGCTGGAAGTATTACCTACAGCAATGCGGAAACTCTGAATATTAACTTAGGTTCAGGTGCAGACAACTTCACCATTAACAGTACCCACACTAGACAAACCAATTTGAATACTAATGCAGGTGCTGATACAGTCCGCATTAAGACCATCAGTGGTGCAACCAACCTTTCCACTGGTACAGAAAACGATACCATCACAGTTGGCGACGACAACAACACAGTTAATAACATTGCCGCAGCACTGACCATAAGTGGAGATGCTGGGACTGATATCATCACTGTTAGTGATTCTGGAGATACCACCGCTAATACAGGCATATTAACCAGCACCAATGTGACTGGTTTAGATATGGCTGGAAGTATTACCTACAGCAATGCGGAAACTCTGAATATTAACTTAGGTTCAATTGCAGACAACTTCACCATTAACAGTACCCACACAAATCAAACCAATCTGAATACTAATGCGGGTGCTGATACAGTCCGCATTAAGACTATTAGTGGTGCAACAACAGTAAGTTTGGGTATAGAAAACGATAATATCCAGATTTATAACGACAGCAGCACGGTAGATAATATTGCTGCTTCATTAACAATTAGTGGGGATGCTGGGACTGATACCATCACTGTTAGTGATTCTGGAGATACCACCGCTAATATAGGCATATTAACTAACACCAGTGTAACTGGTTTAGATATGGCTGGAAGTATCACCTACAGCAATGCGGAAACTCTGAATATTAACTTAGGTTCAGTTGCAGACAACTTCACCATTAATAGTACCCACACTGGACAAACCACCCTGAATACCAACGCAGGTGCAGATACAATCCGCATTAAGACTATTAGTGGTGCAACCAACGTTTCCACTGGTACAGAAAACGATAATATCCAGATTTCTAACGACAGCAACACGGTAGATAATATTGCTGCTTTATTAACAATTAGTGGGGATGCTGGGACTGATACCATCACTGTTAATGATTCTAGTGATACCAACAATAATACAGGCATATTAACCAGCACCAATGTGACTGGTTTAGATATGGCTGGAAGTATTACCTACAGCAATGCGGAAACTCTGAATATTAACTTAGGTTCAGGTGCAGACAACTTCACCATTAACAGCACCCGCACTGGACAAACCAATCTGAATACTAATGCAGGTGCTGATACAGTTCGCATTAAGACTATTAGTGGTGCAACCAACGTCTCCACTGGTACAGAAAACGATAATATCCAGATTTCTAACGACAGCAACACGGTAGATAATATTGCTGCTTCATTAATAATTAGTGGGGATGCTGGAATTGATACCATCACTGTTAATGATTCTAGTGATACCGACAATAATACAGGCATATTAACCAGCACCAATGTGACTGGTTTAGATATGGCTGGAAGTATTACCTACAGCAATGCGGAAACTCTGAATATTAACTTAGGTTCAGGTGCAGACAATTTCACCATTAATAGTACCACTGCCAATGTCAGTAACTTAGTCATAATTAACGGTGGTGCTGGTAACGATAACCTGCAAGTAACAAACATCAACGGCTTGAATCAGCTAGTCGTAGTCGGGGGAATCGGAAATGACAACCTCACAGTTCAGCAATCTACCAACACCCACACAATCCTAGTAGGAGATGAAGCCACCATCCAATACACAGATAGTTGGCTGAGTCAAATTACCAGTAACAGTGGTAATGGCAACGACACCATTACACTAAACAGTGGCAAAAATACAGTCCTCGCAGGCGCAGGAACCGACACCATTACGACCAACAACGGCACAAACCGTAACATTCTTCTAGGAGACAACGGTATAGCCAAATTCAGTGCCGGGAACCTCACTCAAATTACTAGCACTGATAACGGTAGCGGTGGTCAAGATATCATCCAATTGAATGGAGGATTAGAAAACCTAGTCATCGGTGGGGCTGGCAGCGACACAATTACAAACGCTACACCAGGTAACAGGGGCAACAACGACAGCGATGTCATCTTCGGCGACGAAGCCGACCTCACCGTCACCAGCGACGGCTACGATATCACCTCCATTAACCCCAACAACGGTGGTAACGACACAGTACAAGCCCTAGACAATGCCCAAAAAGTAGTAGTAGGTGGCATAGGTGATGACAACATCACCACAGGTAAAGGCAACGACCTAATCACAGGAGGTAACGCCCGCATCCGTCGCATCTTCAACGGTGTTTGGAACTCCTTGATCACCTTCATCTCTGGTACAGGAACAGACAACGATATTCTCAGAGGAGGGGATGGTAACGACACAATCTATGGTCAAGCAGGAAATGACAGCCTCTACGGAGAAGCCGGAGACGATGTATTAAGCGGTGATGAAGGATCTGACTTTATTGATGGTGGTGCAGGAACAGACCGCATGAGTTACCAAAGCTCTACCAGTGGCGTAATCGTCAATATAGATAGCACCAAAGGCTATCAAGGTACGGATGGTATCACCTTTACCTCACTCACCCAGTCCACACCACTGGTTACCAACCTAGAACCAGTTTTTAACATAGCCGCTAACACAGCCCAAGACAGCTTTGGCAACCTTGACCAACTAGCCAACTTTGAAAACATCACCGGTTCAAACTATAACGATATCCTCATTGGTAATGCCCTTAATAACAAAATAGAAGGTTTGGCCGGAGACGACATTCTCATTGGTAACGCGGGCAATGACAGCTTAGAAGGCAACGAAGGCACTGATACCGTCAGCTACCGCCGCGACCCACTAGCAGTAATTGCTAACCTCACCACTGGCATTGCTACTGATGGCTTTGCCAATACCGACAGCCTCACCAACATTGAAAATTTAATTGGTAGTTCCTATAACGACGAATTGACAGGTAATACAGTCAAGAACCGGATTTACGGCGGTGCCGGCAATGACACGATTTTAGGTGGAGCAGGCAACGATGAACTCTATGGTGAAGATGGTAATGATACGATTACTACTGGCGCAGGTGATGACATTATCTATGCTGGTGAAGGGACTAACATCATTAATGCTGGTGACGGTAATAACACCATTTACGGTGGTAGTGGCAACGATACAATCACTACAGGCTCAGGTAATGACGTGATCTACGCCTTCGGGGGTGATAACATCATCAATGCTGGTAATGGACTAAACACAATTACTACTGGTGCTGGTAGTGATACCATCACATCTGGCAATGACAAGGACATCATTCAAGCTGGTGATGGCAACAATACGATTAATGCTGGCAATGGCGATAATGAGATTACTACTGGGGCTGGTAATGATAGAATTACCACTGATATTGGTAAGGATATAATCTTCGCTGGTAATGGTTACAACTACATCACGACTGGGGATGGTAATAAAAATATTACTGGTGGTGATGGACGTGATGATATCTTTACTGGTAGCGGTGATGATGTTATTATTGCTGGCAATGGTGACAATAATATTAATGTCGGCAATGGTGCTAATAATATCAAGACTGGTTCTGGTATTGACAGTATCACTTCTGGAAGTGGTAATGATATAATTGATGCTGGTAATGGTAATAATACTGTTAATGCTGGTGATGGCAATAATACTGTCACTACTGGCTCTGGTAATGACAGAATTACCACTGGTTCTGGTAATGATACGATTTACTATGGCGACGGTATTGATGTGATTAATGCTGGTCTTGGTACTAATGTTATCAAAAAGTCGAAGTCATAAGTGAGTCGATAAGAGTAGGGATATTATTGTTCTGGTGGGCAATGCCCACCCTACATAGCGCTTGCTTGCTGAATAAAACTGAAACCTTTTATCCCACATTCAGCATGAGTAAATATACTCAAAATATTTTTCCCAGCAGGTTATTTTGTCAAAAAAAGAATTTCATAAAACAGCTAAAACCCAATCATAATAACCACTTCATGCTTTTTGCCATCTAGTGGTCTGTCAAGCAAAAAATTGTGAATTTGAGAGAGAATAGAGGGGCTATTCACTGTAAATCCCACATTCCGCAGATGTGACTCAGATTATTGATATTTTTACGATATTTTTGAAAAATTCCAGTCAGGAGAATTTTATCTACCTAATTTTTCTGGCTGAGGTTAACATTATCTGCCAAAAAATAAAGCCTATTAAGTAACTTAATTTTACGAGGTTTTAAAATAGATTTTCTCTTTCAATTAAAGTAGTTATTTCGGATAAAATAAACATGACAATTGCAGCCAAGAATATTTACATCTTCACCTGAGTTCGACGGAAGAGAATAACTTACAAGTGTTGACTGGAAAGAGTTTCAGGATTAAATGAATTTTTAGCGGTTATCAATAATTTCCGGTTATTGACAATTTCTTGGGAATAAATAATATAAATTGTAAATTTTTCTTAAAAACCATTAAATTACAAAATGTCATTGCGTAAGCGTTGCGTGGCGTTAGCCATATGGAACGAAGTGAAATGAAGCAATTCCAAGGGTTGTGATTGCTTCCCTTCGCTCGCAATGACTCTAAACTCATGAAATCAGATTCACAAAATACTATTAATCATGCCAACGGTGAGGAGACATCTGTTTAATTATCTCATCTTCATAACCAGATACAAACTTAGCAAACCGGACAGCTAAAGGAGGAACAAAAACAAAAGAACTAGTAAAACCAGAAAATAGATGCAGTCCTGAAAATTCAGAAATAGCACCAATTAAAGGTAATTTATCCTGAGTAAATGCGACTAAACAATGATGCCATATTCCTGGTACATTTCCTAAACTTGGTAATATTTTCGTGATGCTTTCTCGTAACCATTGTTCACTTGCTGCTGAGTTAATTTCTGCTTGCGGATTTACTAAAAATCGGCTAACTTGACCTAAGCGCAAACTACCGTCCAAAAATTGTACCACACCAGCATCTAAAATTGGTGGTAGTATTTCAGTATCTGGGTTATCCCATAATTCATCAATTTGAGTAGATTCTGCTTCTAATTGAAATCTTTGCAAATTTGCTGGTGATACTAAGGTATGTAATTTAATATCCAAAGGTGGTGTTTCAATGATTTCTGCATGAGAAAAATATATTTTCGCAGCAATACCCATTGATTTTAGTAATTGACGATTAATTCCCCCAGCACAAATAACAACATTATCACCATGAAAGGTAGTGGTATTTGTTTTCACACCTGTACATTTTTTAGAGGGTGTCGTGATTAATTCTAAAAAATTCCCAAATTCAATTTCTCCTCCTAAATTTACCATAGCTTGAATGTAAGCTTGAGTAATTTTTTCTGGGTGAACATGACCATGTTTAACAGTTAATGCACCAGATATTACTTCAGGATTTAATAAAGGTTCTAATTCACAAGCTTCTTGAATAGTAATTAACCGCGGAGAAATCAAAACTTCTTGATAGGATTGAAGGATAATTTCAGGATTCATATCCACAGGAATAGTCATTAATAAATCTAATTTCCGAAATTGAGTATCTGCATTTAATTCCTGTGATAAGATACGGTGACGGGTAATACCTTCCTTACATAATTGTTGTGTAATTGGTGTTTTTCCTGACCAAAAACTAATTCCACCATAACTATAACGAGTAGCATTTTGAGATATTTCATATTGTTCTAACAAAAGGACAGAAAATCCGATTTTTCTTAGTTCATAAGCAAGTGCAGCACCAGTAATTCCCGCACCAATAACAATCCAGTCGTAAGTTTTCATAATTTCGATATTTAAGATTTAAAATAAATTACACCACAATACAGTTAAGTTAAAAATGCTTTTTCTCTGTGTCCTCTGTGCCTCTGTGGTTTGTTTTAAAAAAGAGTTTTATTCCTAACAGAAACCTATTGAATTATACCATGTTTTTCTAAGGGACTTCCAACAGATAAATTGTCCCAAGAAATTTGTACATTTGTCGGGGCGGAAGGTTTTACGACTTGGAGGTGGGATGTTTTTTAAATTGGAAGTCCCTAAAATTGCTGCAACCCGTAAAATTAAAGCTTCATTATAATTGACGATTTCAGCGATATCTTTGATTTTCTCAAAATCGGCAATTACTCCATCTTTAGATTCTTCATTTATTGGTAAATCCAATAATAAAGACATTTGATGAACATATTCTTGAATCCAAAAATTATTATTTTCCATTTTTGTAAAGTAAGCATTGCTTACTAAAAAAATATATAATTATCCAAGATAAGTAATTGGACAAAAATATTTACAGTCATTGCGAGGGAAGGGAAGCAATCACAACCCTTGGAATTGCTTCATTTCACTTCGTTCCATATGGCTAACGCCACGCAACGCTTACGCAATGACATTGTGTAATTAATTCTGTCTCACTACTTAATTATATATTAAAATTGTATTTTATTTTTAACATTTTTAACAATAAATAAGATATTAGATCCCCGACTTCTTAGAGAAGTCGGGGATCTGACTTTTGACTTTTGCAATGTTTACAAATCAAATAGCATTGCTAAGTAATTGGACAAAAATATTTACAGTCATTGCGAGCGAAGGGAAGCAATCACAACCCTTGCGATTGCTTCATTTCACTTCGTTCCATTCGCAATGACATTGTGTAATTAATTCTGTCTCACTACTTATATATTTGATTATAAATGGCTCATTTTATAATGAAGGCTCTATAATAAAATAGTTTGAATTATAACCCCTTTTTTCAATATGACAACTAGCGATATTATAACCAAGGTGGACTATCTCCGCATCAGTTTAATTGATCGCTGTAATTTTCGTTGTCAATACTGTATGCCATCAGGTGCAGAACTTGATTATATTATCAAGGAACAATTGTTAACTGATGAAGAACTGCTTACCCTCATTCAAGAAGTATTTATCCCTGTCGGTTTTACCCGCTTTCGCTTAACTGGTGGTGAACCTTTACTCCGTCCCCACTTAGTTGATTTAATTGAAAAAATTGCTCATCTTCCCCAAACCGAAGATTTAGCAATGACCACAAATGGGTTTTTACTCGCTCCTATTGCTCAAAGCCTCTATGATGCAGGTTTAACAAGAATTAATATTAGTTTAGACTCTTTAGATCCACATATATTTGAAGAAATTAGCGGTAATCGTGGGCGTGGACGTTGGCAACAAGTATGGCAAGGTATCCAAACTGCGTATAATGTAGGATTTGACCCATTGAAATTAAATGTGGTAGTAATTCCTGGTGTTAATGACCATGAAATTTTAGATCTAGCTGCTTTAACTATTGATAAACAATGGCACGTCCGATTTATTGAGTTTATGCCTATTGGTAATGAAGACTTGTTTGGCGATCGCGGTTGGGTATCTTCAGCCGATTTGCGTCAATCAATCCGTGAGCGTTGGGGATTGACAGAATCCCAAATTCGTGGTAACGGACCGGCTGATGTATTTCAAATTCCTGGGGCTAAAGGTACAATAGGATTTATTAGCCAAATGTCAGAATGTTTTTGCGATCGCTGTAATCGGATGCGTTTAAGTGCCGATGGTTGGCTACGTCCCTGCTTATTAAACGAAACAGGTCAAATTGACTTAAAAACTGCTTTACGTGCTGGCATTAGCACCACCGACTTACAATCACAAGTCAGACAAATTTTAAATATCAAATCAGAAATCAACTTTAAGCAACGCGACTCTGGTACTGTCGGCACATACACCCGTACCATGTCGCAAATTGGCGGTTAGTCATGAGTCAGTTGTTCGTTGTCAGTTGTTGCTTTTTTAATAACCACTGACCACTGACCACTGACCACTGACTATTACGCTTGACGTGAGTAGTATTCCACCACGAGTAGTTCATTAACTTGTAGTGCTACCCATTCCCGTTCAATTACACTATTGACCTTACCAGATAACTTGGTTTTATCAAACTCTAGATGACTAGGCAAGTTAGCTAAACCGGGATATTGCAAGTTAGCTTCCACCAACTTCTTAGAAGCTTCTCTGTTTCTCACAGCGACTTCTTCACCAGGACGGCATTGATAGCTGGCAATATTTACTGGTTTGCCATTAACAGTTACATGACCGTGATTTACCAATTGACGGGCGGCAGGGATTGTCGGAGCCATACCCATGCGGAAAACCGTATTGTCCAGGCGCATTTCTAACAATTGCAGCAACACCTGTCCTGTAGAACCAGCTACTCGTCTAGCTTTACGGACATAACGCAGCATTTGTTTTTCAGTTAAACCGTAGTTCATGCGGAGTTTTTGCTTTTCCTCTAAACGGATAGCATACTCAGAGCGCTTTTTACGGTTTTGACCATGTTGTCCAGGGGGATAAGCACGTCTAGCACTCTTGCGAGTTAAGCCTGGTAATTCGCCTAAACGACGGACAATTCTGAGGCGGGGTCCTCTATATCGGGACATGAGTTTCCTTAATTTAATCCTTCTAAAATTTTATTCAGACTTACCATTATGGCATAGTTCCCAAAAGCATAGACATTTTATGGCTAAATTGTCTTTTAAGTAGTGAGACAGAATTAATTACACAACGTCATTGCGAATGGAACGAAGTGAAATGAAGCAATCGCCAGGGTTGTGATTGCTTCCCTTCGCTCGCAATGACTGTAAATATTTTTGTCCAATTACTTATTTACCGCTAATATTCACAAGAAATCAATCCGTTGAATTCACCACTTTTCGGTGATTGCACTGACATTCCTTGATGGTAGAAAATTGGGACTAGATTCTACGGTAGCATAACCTTGGTGGAATCGAAAACGGTTATGTTAACAAGCGAAAAAAAATGAGTAACTTTGGGAACAAAAAAAACAATTATTCCTTCAGAGGATTTACAGCATCATTTATAACTATAGGTGGATTACTAATCGGTAGTTTACCTACTCTGGCTGTTACCGATTCCTACGAGAATGACTATCGAGTTTGTGCTGCCCAACTTTTGAGTGTGGGAGTTACAGCTACATCAGCATCTCAAAGTTGTGCTTCGGCAATTCGCCCACGAGAGTTATCCTCATGTGTAGCAAAAATTCATAAGCTTACACAAATCACACCTGTGGATGCCCTTTCTTCCTGTCGTCAGAGTCGCAGTCCACAGGATTTAGCAACCTGTGTAGTTAGCATTAGTAAAAGTTATCAGGGTTCAGAAAATCTAGCTACCTTAACATCCTGTGGTCGCAGTTTGTTACCAGTAACCTTTGCTGAGTGTGTAGTTGGTTTACGTCGGGAAATTGATTTGAGTCCTGTTCAAGCATTAACTACTTGTATTAGTGCCAGTGAAGGATCTAGTGGTTTTGGTGCCGTGTCTACAAAGCCATTGGGTTTTAACCCCAAGCCGTAGACTTTCGCCTTGACCCTCAACTCCCATGAGTAAATAGATTTACAACGTAGGGTTGGTAAATATGCCACCCTACGCAACATAAAAATTTTGTTTTCTATTCATCTTTATTACCAACAACCATCTGTAAGATCATCGGAACTCCGCCTTCTTTGTGATATTTATCACCCCAAGACCGAATAATTTCATCTAGTTCCTCCATTGCTGGCTCAATCCAATCAGGTGGAATATCCAATTCTTCCACAGCCCGCATTGTGTTTGGTTTGCGCTCCGCCCAATATTTCATCATGCGGAAATACCGAGCCGTGTCCTCGACCATTGTGTATGTACGTTCTTGGTCATCGGCTGGAGCATAGAACGGACGGGTGAGAGCATAAAAGGGCATTCCCCAGGGACAATCAATGCGTGTTACCGTTCCTGAATACAGTAGACGACGCTTAATATGTTCGGCTAATGCTTCACTCAAGGGCATCTGATGGCTAGGGGGTAGGTCTTCCTGCGATCGCTTATGAAGAAAGTCAATTAACTCCATAAATTCAAAAGAGGAGACTAACTTCGCATCAGGAAGATTGTCTGGGAGCTTTTGCTCAATTTGTTTTTTCTCTTCACTGGTCAAACTCGTACCGGGGACGCGGGATCTTCCTGGTATCCAAGGATACTTTTCCATCCAGACATAGGGAAGTTGGATCAGATAGCGCGGTTCTTGAGAACCCAGCATTTTTAGCAGTTTGCCTTCGGTTAAAGCAAGTCTTACTTCTTCAACAATGATTTTTACTCGTTTTGGCTCAAGGTGGTGCAAATGACCAGTCATTCGCAGATTTTGTCCTTGCTCTAGATAAGTCATGTAAATTGCACACTTGGCTGCTGTTGCGGCTGCATCTAAAAATGCTCCATGCCTATGGCCACTTGTACGCATGGCACTAAATGCCAGATAAAGCATGATCTGATCCATCGCACTAGGTCCAAGACGCTTGATCAGATCGATGTCGTTGGTCATATTCTACAGACGGATAAATGGCTTGTTTACAAGTGTGATATTGAAATCAAACTAAGAATTATACACCCAGTTGGATACAAATATTTTAAATCTAAACCTAAAATTGCTGTTTGACTCGGGAATTTTTAGGCGGTAAATACTGAGGGTGTAAATTGATGGTTTCTCACATCGGACTAACTAGCCCCTTCCCCTGGTAAACTCAAAGACTTTAGATACTCAGGGTGTTGGGATGCAGGGGTATAGGGTAAGACGGAGGAACGTTAGATTGATTTACATTTTGTATCTTAATAACCTATTATAACTGCCTATTCCTGAAATATCTACATATTTTCCAAGAATTTTTCCAGAAGTTTTTTGCTGATAACTTTATATAACAGGAGTCAGAAGTCAGGAGTCAGAGAAAAAAGAAAATTCCCCACTCCCCTCCCCACTC
>NZ_LJOU01000133.1:0-11543 GCF_001672085.1 Anabaena sp. AL93
TGTTTGTAGATGAGGTTGCTAATTTGATGGTGATTAATTGTCTGAATCAGGATTTCCAGGATTTCAGGATTTACAGGATGAGGGATCTGTTTGTAGATGAGGTTGCTAATTTGACGGTGATTAATTGTCTGAATCAGGATTTCCAGGATTTCAGGATTTACAGGATGAGGGATCTATTTGCAGATGAGGTTGCTAATTTGACGGTGATTAATTGTCTGATAGCGTAGCGTGGCGCAAGCCATATCAGGATTTCCAGGATTTCAGGATTTACAGGATGAGGGATCTATTTGCAGATGAGGTTGCTAATTTGACGGTGATTAATTGTCTGAATCAGGATTTCCAGGATTTCAGGATTTACAGGATGAGGGATCTGTTTGTAGATGAGGTTGCTAATTTGACGGTGATTAATTGTCTGATAGCGTAGCGTGGCGCAAGCCATATCAGGATTTCCAGGATTTCAGGATTTACAGGATGAGGGATCTGTTTGTAGATGAGGTTGCTAATTTGATGGTGATTAATTGTCTGAATCAGGATTTCCAGGATTTCAGGATTTACAGGATGAGGGATCTGTTTGTAGATGAGGTTGCTAATTTGACGGTGATTAATTGTCTGAATCAGGATTTCCAGGATTTCAGGATTTACAGGATGAGGGATCTGTTTGTAGATGAGGTTGGTAATTTGACGGTGATTAATTGTCTGAATCAGGATTTCCAGGATTTCAGGATTTACAGGATGAGGGATCTATTTGCAGATGAGGTTGGTAATAATAGGACTTACGCAAGTGTCACACTAAAAATCTGTTTTAGGGTGCGTCAGACTGTATAAATCCTGTAAATAAGCAGATTGTTGATATCTGACGCAGCCTACCAATGTGCCAGTTGTGTAAGTCCTGAGTTAAATGGGGCTAAAAGTTAACCGATAGCTGCTCTTAATTTTTTAAGAACTCTACCGATTTCTACGAAGTCTTTATTTTGTGAGAGTCCTAGGAGAACCTTCGGACTACTTTGATTGACAATAGTATTATACACATTAATAGCAACGCTGAGTTTATTGATGTCCACAGATGCTGCTGCATTCACCTGAGCTATGGTGAAACTAGCTTTAAGGGCTTTGGTATTAGTTAATAAGTCACTTTTCGTTAACTGGGCTGTGTGATAAGTTGGTTTGATATAACTGTTAAGAGGACTTAAAAGACTAGCCAGGGATTCTAAAAGTCCCTTCGTTAATTCTGGAGAAACCCCTGTGCTATTCATAGACTCAGTCAGTTCAGTAATTGCAGGTTGTACATCTGAGCCAGCACCCATCAAGTCACCAATCTTTGTGTTACCACCAGGGCTTGCAAGTTCGGTGAGTAAATCAGTAAATGCTTGATTTATGGACTGTTGAGCCGCAGGTGTAATTGTCATGGTTACAACTCCATCTGGTCCTGTTGTGACAGTGACGTTAGGTGATGTACTGACTGGATTGAAATTGATGTTAACTTGTTGGATTTGCTGATTAGGATTAACTCTTTCACTAACACCTTTAGGACTTAGATTGGAAGCGGGTTCAGGCGATGGATTGGAAGTAGGTTCAGGTGATGGATTAGGCGTAAATTGGGGTGATGGATTAGGTGATGGATTAGGCGTAAATTGGGGTGATGGATTAGGTGATGGATTAGGCGTAAATTGGGGTGATGGATTAGGTGATGGATTAGGCGTAAATTGGGGTAATGGATTAACCCCTCCACTAATACCTCCAGCATTACCCTTACTCGGACCAGAAACTTGAGCTTGGTTTGCCATCTGGAAAGTAAACAATATTAACGGACTGAGGCTCAGAGCAAAAATGAGACTTCTGGTTTTTAACATGATGATTTCCTACCAAACATTAAAGTTGAAGTGCTTATTTGGGGTCTGCCAAATAAAATTAGAACCGCTCACAAATGAGGACTTCAGGGTTTTTGATACTTAGAAAATGTCAGGTTCTGGTATAGAATCCATTTGGTATCTATTTTGTAAGACTTACCTAACAAGAGTTATGGTAATCTTGACGGATTCTCTCTCGTCCATACTGGGCAATAACTCTGGCAAAGATGCCAAATGGAATCTACACAAAGATCCCAAATAGGTACATTTTTCCCTATTTAGATATGGGGAACTGAGGATCTATGACTACCCAGCGCAGTCTGTCAGCATCAGTCCATTAGATAGCTGAAACTGTTGCCCGTGGCTTCATATCCTCACCAACAATTTTTTCGGTAAGCCCTATTTGGGTAAGAAATTGAAGCCATAACCTACGCCCAGAACAAATACCGTACCACCCTGACTATTATTTGTGATATCTGCCCCCTGGGCTGTAATTGTCAGTGGTACAGTGGGGAAAGGAACGTAGGATGCTCCGATATTTAAACCAACTCCACTCCAACCTAGACCTAGACCAACTTGGGGATGAACTTGTACACCCACTCCTGTAAATATTCCAGTACTGGAATTACCTTGCCTAAAGTCACCGCCTCCAGCCCCCAGGGAGAAGGAGATGGGCATTTGATTAACGGGATCTTTAGGCTTTAATAAGGAATAAGCTGTTGCCACCCCATAGGCACTAGAAGGTCTAATGGGTTCATCTCCGTATTGGGCAAAGGTGTTCCAACCAGCAGCTACACCAACTTGATTGGTTGCTTGGTTGTAGACAATGCGGTGGACTTTGATATCAAAAGTTCCATTGGCGTTAAAGTTGTTGATACTACCAATAGTCCAGCCAAGCTCCAATCCAGCTAGTTTCCTGGCATCTCCTAAACCAAAACCTGTGGTGATACTACCATCTAGACCTGTATCTCTCTTGCCGCCGAAAGCCCCTGATCCTGCTACAAACCCATCGCCGATGTTGGCTCCGAAGGCACTTGGACCAGCAAAATTAAGTCCAGGCCTATAGGATGGCTTTTTGGGAGTTAGCCTATAAATGGGATCTATCAATAAATCTCGACGAATTTTATCTGTATTAATTGATGCATCGTCTATCTCCGAAGAGTTTGTCTGGGAGGTTATTTGTGGTTGTTTTTGGTGGACAATGGATTCAATCTGTTTTCCAGAAATAACCTTCTGCTTTAATTCAGCGACTGCGATTACCTGGTTGCTGTCGGGTAAATAGGTCGCTTTTGCAGTTTCATCTGTATTTAATGTACTTTTGTCTAATGCTTGATTGTCAGTTATGATCTCGTCTGCTGCGGATGCAGAATTAACTGACATGACTCCGTTCAGTAATAAAATTGACAGGTTTAGCCATAAACTCCAGTAGATACCACGAACACAAATACTTGGCGGCATGGTAAAATCACCCTTGATATTCAAGATATATTCCTCCAAAATGTTTGCAGCAAAGCTAAAAACCCAAGGTTCCCTGTTTTTGTAAACAGGAATACAGGGAGCATAAACTGAAAGCATGGCCTTAACTTACTTATATACTTATAAAGGTTGGTTAAGGCCGTATTGTTTTGTATATATTGATTGATGGACACCGTTTAGTTGAGCTTAAACCCGAACCAAGTACAGAATGTTTACAACCCCGATTTTTACATTTATACCACGAATGCAAATTAAAAGCACCTAAGCTCGACCATGAGAATAGTTAGGAATTATCAGTGATTTCTTGGGTGTTAACTGCTGGGAGGAGGGCGGTAAGGTGTGAGGTAACTTGACTGTAACGACGGGTAATGAGTAATGAAGAACGACATTGGATGGCGAGTTGATCTGTGTATCTTCCCAGGGTTTGGCGTTCAATTCCCCACAGACGGCTAGTACCAACAATGGTTAGATCAACATTTTCCGAGGCAGCAATTAAGGCTTGGATTGGTTCTGGGGAGGTGACGCTTTTGATTTCAATCCCATATTCGGCATGAGTAAATATACCCAAAATATTTTTCCCAGCAGGTTATTTTGTCAAAAAAAGAATTTCATAAAACAGCTAAAACCCAATCATAATAACCAATTCATGCTTTTTGTTATCTAGGTCGGTATTCAATAAATTTAATCTCAAACCAACTAATTTATTGACATTATTCTCAATAAGCTTGATTCTAGCTTTAGGTAGATATGCGATCGCTCTAATATAGAATTGCGTGTCATTGTCTGAAAGCCTTGTTATCATTGAGTTATGGATAATTCCGAAAATTCAAAAAACACCTGCTGAATGTGGGTTGAATCCTCGACTGATTGATTCTGACTCCTGGCTACTGACTCGGTGACTCCTTCTTCAACTCACCGAGTAGGATTATGTTCAGAAAAAGATGTAGAAATGATTCTTAATTTATTAAAAGAAGAAAGCAGAATGATTATTAGTCTTATTAAAAAACTAGAAAATTAAAATTTTTCCCCTGTTCCCAGTTAAGAGTTCCCTGTTCCCTTCTCTCAATTTCTCGGTTTAGCATAACAAGTACCGAAGAGCCAAATATACTAACACATCCACAGAGTTTGAACTTCCCCATCCGGGGATGGAGAAGTTGAGAAACCAACAACCTGAAGTTTAAGAAAGAGCAAAAACCGCATCATTGAAATCATTGTTGGAATATTGGGTAGCGGTAGCGGGTAAATCCTCAAATCCATAGACCCCATTACCATAGGAACGGAGGTGGGGAGATTTATCGGGATTAGCTGACCCAAAGCTAAAATAGGCTACAGGTTCCTGTACGAATCTAGGTGCATTATTGAACTCATTACCTGCTTCCGTAGCAACAAGGTCTCGGACATATTGAGGTGCATTGGCAAACCGGTTTACGTCTCCGTTTTCAGCAGCAACGAAATCTTCTACTCCCTGTTGTAAATTGGGGAAGTAAGTTCCACAGTTAGCAATAACAAAAGGAGCATAAAACTTATTACCTTGAAGTGACACACCAGACCCTAATTGTGTAGCGGTGCTGGGAGTATCGCTACTACCTGCTTGCACTATGAAGTCTTTGACTCTAGCAGTGGTGAGAGCGTAAAGCGCATAATCGCTATCTCCCGGTTTTAATACCCCTTTCTCAGTATTAATTCCTCCTTCAGCATCCACAACCTCATATATTCCAAATAAGTGGTTGAAATTGGACTTTGTTCCATTTTGGACACCAGTAACTTCATTAGACGCGGATAGTCTATTTGTGTCTAAAGACAGATTTCCGCCGCCATTGGTGCTGAAAATCAAACCCGTGGATATATTCACGTTGGGTGCATAATCAGTAATGGGGGTGAGGGTGCGATCGTCATTGGTAATAGTTCCTACAGCAGTTGCAGTGGTAATGGTAGCATTGGTGGAGTTGGAAAGGGTAACTGTAAACCCTTCATCCGGTTCAACAGTAGTGTCTCCTGACACATTCACCGTGATAGTTTTACTGGTTTCACCTGCTGTAAAATTCACCGTGCCCGTTGGTAGGGTTCCACCAAAATCCGTAACATCTGCTTGGTTAGTACCAGACCCTGTTACTGCCCAATTAGCACTGCTGCTACTAGTGGTATCTCCACTGCGGGTAACAGTGAAGGTAAAGGCGTTTGTACCTGAATTCCCTTCTGTTTGGGTGGCATTGGTAGATGCGATCGCCAGCGAGGTATTCTTAACTTCAATGGAAACTTTCCCAGTAGCAGTCCCATTTTGGCCATCTCCCAATGTATACTGAAAGTTATCTATACCATTAAAGTCTAAGGGTGGAGTGTAAAGTAATTTGTCATCGGATAGGTCTGTTGGCGTTTGATTGTTGTCCCTAGAAACCTTCCCTCCCTTATCACTCACAGAATTAAAGTCTAAGATAACAGGTTTGCCAGAAGAGACAAAATCATTCTTGAGAACATCAAAACTTGCTTGTGAAGCTGATGTGACCAGGAAAGAGTCGTTGCTAGCAACCAGGGATGAGGAACTAAAACCCTTACCAATAAAAATTGCCGAATCAAGCGCAGAGTCAGCAGTATCAGCAAGAGCTAATTTAAACTTATAAGTTTCACCCGGCTTAACTGGAGTTGTAGCAGTCAAAACTGACGTAAACCCATCAAACTTTGTATTATAGGTGCTTCCACTCCCTGATTGTGGGTTGTCACGATAGAGATTTGCATTTTTTTGATCGTTAATGTTATTGACGGTGATGGGAGTTTGTGTTCCTGGAATAACGGCAATATTGGTTGTTATTCCAGAGGTATCGGTTACAAAGAAACCAAAAACATCGTTATACTGGCTATTAACAAATTCCTTATACTCCTCAGATGCAAAAACATAGTCGAAACTGACAAAACTATCTGTTGGTATAAAATCAAACTCCAAAACGGCAGCATCTTTGGTAGATCCATTCACCAGCTTATTCAAGTCAGCATCGCCCGCTCCAGAAAAATTTGTGCTGATTTTATTACCGACGTTATTCCCGTAGATATCGGCTACTTTCCCAGAACTCAGAACAATTCCTGAAGTAATACCAATGCCAACAGATGAATTAGTAAAAGTATCAACAGCTTGACTGCTCCCAGTAAATTTAGCATCTTTTACCGTCGTCACACCAGAACCGAGAATCTGAGAAACTAAGTCCAGAGCAACATCATCATCGTTTTGGATAGTTCCTACAGCAGTTGCAGTGGTAATGGTAGCATTGGTGGGGTTGGAAAGGGTAACTGTAAACCCTTCATCCGGCTCAACAGTGGTGTCTCCTAACACATCTACTATGATAGTTTTAGTGGGTTCACCTGCTGCAAAACCCACCGTACCAGTTGGTAGGGTTCCACCAAAATCCGTAACATCTGCTTGGTCAGTACCAGACCCTGTTACTGCCCAATTAGCACTGCTGCTACCACTGGTATCTCCACTGCGAGTAACAGTGAAGGTAAAGGCTTTTGTACCTGAATTTCCCTCTGTTTGAGTTACATTACTAGGAGAAATACTTAGATTGGCAACAGTTTCATTAACGTCAGTTACACCAATAGTTAATTGTTTCTCAAAGGATAACCCACCCTGGTCGGTGGTTTTGACTCTAATGCTATAACTGTTTTTGGTTTCATAGTCAAATCCAGAGTTGGTTTTGAGTTCATTATTGGTAATGGTGAAGACATTATTATCTGTGTCTCCCGTACCGCTTATCAAGGTATAGGTGAAAGTGTTTCCTGCATCTGGGTCTGTAGTGGTGAAATTACCAACCACTGTATTAATGGGTTGATTTTCGGCGATTGTGCTATTAGAGAGAGTCAAATTGCTAGGAACTTCGTTAACGTTGGTGACGGTAATAGCTACCGCTTGTGTGGCGGTTAATGAACCATCACTAGCGATAACGTTGAGATCATAAACGTTATTTGCACCGCTATCACTAGGTAATTCAAAGTTAGGAGCATTTTTGAAAGTAATATCACCGTTGCTGATATTAAAGAGATTAGCATCAGTACCAGACAAACTATATAAAGGTGTACCCGCATCTACGTCTGTAGCTATAGCGGTATAAACTATCCCTGTGCCGTTTTCTGCAAAATTTGCGGTGGTAGGACTGGTAATAACTGGAACTTCATTAACGTCAGTTACACCAATAGTTAATTGTTTCTCAAAGGATAACCCACCTTGGTCTGTGGTTTTGATTCTAATGCTGTAACTGTTTTTGGTTTCGTAGTCAAATCCAGAGTTGGTTTTGAGTTCATTATTGGTAATGGTGAAGACATTATTATCTGTGTCTCCCGTACCGCTTACCAAGGTATAGGTGAAGGTGTTTCCCGCATCTGAGTCTATGGTCGTGAAATTACCAACCACTGTATTAATGGCTTGATTTTCGGCAATTGTGCTGTTATTCAAGCTGATGTTGGTGGGTGATTGGTTCGTGGGAGTTTCGTTAACGTCAGTTACACCAATAGTTAATTGTTTCTCAAAGGATAACCCACCCTGGTCTGTGGTTTTGACTCTAATGCTATAACTGTTTTTGGTTTCGTAGTCAAATATGGCTTTGGTTTGTAACTCATTATTACCAACGATAATGAATGAATTGTTATTTGTATCACCTGTTCCTGATACTAGGCTATAGGTGAAGGTGTCACCAGTATTTGGGTCTATGGTGGTGAAATTACCAATTTTTGTATTAATGGGTTGATTTTCGGCAATTGTGCTGTTATTTAAAGTGATGTTGGTGGGCGCTTGGTTAGTATCAGTAAAGTCACCCACATCAATAACCTTTATTTCTCGATCATCAACTATATAAGCGTAATTGCCTATTACTTGTACGTCATAACCATAACTACCATAACTAAGGTCATCTTTGCTTTTGAGTGTTGGGTTGCTTGGATCACTGATATCTATAATTTCTGTTCCTGAGTAATCGTAAAGCAAATAAGCATATTTACCTACTACCCGCACATTATCAGCATACGTTTGATAAGTGCTTTTATAATTGCCTTTGAGTATGGGTTTGGTCGGATCACTGATGTCTATAATTTGTAGTCCTGAAAGTCCATCAGCTACATAAGCATAATTGCCTACTACTTGGACATCATTAGCGTCACCCGGAGTATTATAATTTTCTTTGAGGCTAGGAACAGATGGATCACTGATGTCTATAATTTGTAGTCCTGAAAGTCCATCGGCTACATAAGCATAATTGCCTAATAATTGTACATCATGGGCATAACCTAGAGTATCATAATTACCCTTGAGTGTGGGGGTAGTGGCATTGTTGATATCTATGATTTGTAGTCCTGAAAGTCCATCAGCTACATAAGCATAGTTGCCTAATAATTGTACATTATGGGCATAACCTGGGGTATCATAATTTCCTTTGAGTATGGGTTTGGTCGGATCAGTGATATCTATGATTTGCAGTCCTGCATCAGACGCGGATACATAAGCATAATTATCTACAACCTGAACACTTTGTGCATAGTTTCCAGTATCATAATTTCCCTTGGGTATGGCTTTGGTGATATCTGTGATATCTATGATTTGTAGTCCAAAAGTACCAGCTACGTAAGCGTAGTTGCCTACTACTTGCATATTGCCTGAATTGTAATAACCCTTGAGGGTGGGACTAGAGGGGTTGCTGATATCTATTATTTCTAATCCCATATCACCAGATACATAAGCATAATTGCCTACTAATCCTACATTGTAAGCCTCTCTCTTAGTAACATAACTGGCTTGAAGGCTAGGATTAGAGGGGTTGCTGATATCTATGATTCGTAGTCCTGAATCACCAGTAGCTATATAAGCATAGTCGTTTAATACCTGCACATCATAAGTGAAATCAGTGATATTATAATTGCCCTTGAGGGTAGGGTTAGATGGATTGCTGATATCTATGATTTGTAGTCCCGATACATCAGTGACATAAGCATTGTTGCCGATTACTTGTACATTATTAGCATTGCCAGTATTATAATTACCCTTGAGGGTAGGATTAGAGAGGTTGCTGATATCTATGATTTGTAGTCCTGATACATCAGCGACATAAGCATAGTCGTTTAATACCTGCACACGTCTACCAAAGCCAGACACATTCCAGACAGAATCATTATAATTGCCTTTGAGGGTAGGAGCAGTGGGATTGCTGATATCTATTATTTCTAATCCTCTACTACTAGCTGCATAAGCATAGTTGCCTATTACCTGTACACTATACACATAGCCAGAAGTTACGGGTCCAGAAGTAATATTATAATTCCATCTGCCCTTGATTATAGGATTAGTCGGATCACTGATGTCTATAATTTCTAGTCCATCAGATCCAGTCGCTACATAAGCATAGTTACCTACTATCTGCAAATTACCAACAAGTAATGGGGAAAGCTTTGTAATTAGTTTAATTGGGAAAGGCAGTTGGATTGTAGCTAAAGCTAAATCATCATTAGTAATAGTTCCCGTTGCGGTAGCTGTGGTAATTGTTGCATTGTTATTAAAACTGAAGAGATTAACGGTAAAGGTTTCATTGTTTTCCTGAGTAAGATCACCCTTGACATTAACTATAATGTCTTTTGATATTTCTCCAGGTGCAAAGGTAATAGTACCTGTGGTGTTAGCAAAGTCATCAAAACTAGCAGGAGAATTTACGCTCCAGTTAACACTATTTGTCCCTGTGGTGTCACCTGTGCGGGTGACGGTGAAGGTAAAGGGTTTATTGCCTAAATTTCCTTCCGTTTGAGTTACATTACTAGGGGAAATGCTTAGATTGGCAACAGTTTCGTTAATGTCAGTTACACCAATAGTTAATTGTTTCTCAAAGGATAACCCACCCTGGTCTGTGGTTTTGACTCTAATGCTGTAACTATTTTTGGTTTCGTAGTCAAATACGGCTTTGGTTTGTAACTCATTATTACCAACGATAATTAATGAATTGTTATCTGTATCACCTGTTCCTGATACTAGACTATAGGTGAAGGTGTCACCAGTATTTGGGTCTATGGTGGTGAAATTACCAACTACTGTATTAATGGGTTGATTTTCGGCAATTGTGCTGTTATTTAAAGTGATGTTGGTGGGCGCTTGGTTGGTCGGCGGAGTATTATCAAAAACATAGCTAAAATAAGTTTCTGTTAGACTCAAACCTGTTTGATTTCGGACTATACCAATAAGTTCATCAGGTTCTGTATTTGGCTTATTGATTAATATTTGAGTGTCTGCACCGACAACAGCCAGAAGGTAATTACTGCTTGTTCCTTGCAGTTGAATAATATCACCTTCACTGGTGTTAAAGTCAGCAATTTCGGCATAGTCACTGTCACCATTAGTTGTACTATTCCCGTCATCGTAACCAATCCAAGTTGCAGCACCCAGTATAAAGCGATCTGATTCAGTTCCACCCACGAGATAATCTCTTTCACCTCGTCCGGGGGTTGCGCTGGTAGGATTGACTCCATTGAGGGTATCATTACCTTCTTGACCAGATAGCTGATCATTTCCCGCACCACCGGAAATATTATCGTTACCATCCCTACCAGAAATACCTTCACTATCAGAAGTACCAACAATTACATCATCAAAATTTGTGCCTTGAAAACCAGGGAAACTATTAAAGCTTTCAATGGAAGTAAGAGTATCAACTTCAGTCCCAATAGTAATTGTGCCATTACTGGTTGTTGGGTCATAGGTCATCGTTAATCCTGTGGCCCGATTACTGTAATCAGCGTTGTAGTAATCAAAACCTGTACCGCCATTCAGATTATCACTACCTGCATCACTGTAGAGTGTGTCATCTCCTGCATCCCCATTAACGACATCATTACCATTACCACCATAGAGATCATCGTTGCCAGTACCACCATTGAGGGTATCATTACCTTCTTGACCATCTAGCTTATCATTTCCCGCACCACCGGAAATATTATCGTTACCATCCCTACCATAAATACCCCAACCTTCATTATCAGAAGTGCCAACAATTACATCATCAAAATTTGTGCCTTGAAAACCAGGGTAATCATTAAAGCTTTCAATGGAAGTAAGAGTATCAACTTCAGTGCCAATGGTAATTGTGCCATTACTGGTTGTTGGGTCATAGGTCATCGTTAATCCTGTGGCTCGATTACTGTAATCAGCGTTGTAGTAATCAAAACCTGTACCGCCATTCAGATTATCACTACCTGCATCAGTGT
>NZ_LJOU01000134.1:0-11415 GCF_001672085.1 Anabaena sp. AL93
CACTCCCCCTGCCCCCTGTTCCCTGTTCCCTGTTCCCTGTTCCCTAATAAGCATTAAGCTATTAATAGGAAACTATTGAAGGTAAATAAGATGATCCTGCCTGGAGCAACTGTTCGCGTCAAAAATCCCGCAGATACATATTATCGGTCTGAAGGACTTGTCCAACGAGTGAGTGATGGTAAAGTAGCTGTATTATTTGAAGGTGGTAATTGGGATAAAATAATTACTTTCCGCTTAACAGAATTAGAACCTGTTGAAACTACAGTTCCGAAAAAAGGGAAATAGTAATTTAGTCTTTAGTCATTAGTCAGTGGTTATTAGTTATTTACTAAGACTATTGACTAATGGCAATTTTAAAAAAATTCTGCAATTCCTATAAGTAATGCGACAGAATTAATTACACAAATGATTTTGCTGTTCCCTGTTCCCTGTTCCCTGCTCCCTGTTCCCTGTTCCCTGTTCCCTGTTCCCTGTTCCCTGTTCCCTGTTCCCTGTTCCTTAACTGCTTATGCGTCTACCTTTACCACAGTTTGCTATTGAAAATCGCCATTCTCATCACTTTGCAGAGATAATTGAAACGACAAGTACGGAATTTTTGGCTCAGTGTTTAGAACCAGAAGACTTGAGTTTTCCACCAATGCCACCTTTTGGGAGTTGGGTTTGCGCTGTGGACGAAGAATCTGGTAATCAAGTTTATGCTGTAGTTTATCATGCCACAACTATGCCTATTGATTCTGTACATCGGGCAGTTGCTTTGGGATTATCTTTAGAAGCTTTGCGCGAGGAACAACCCCAGATATTTTCTATGCTCAAAACTGAATTTCGAGCGGCGATTGTGGGATTTAAGGAAAAGTCTATAAATATAGGTAATAACGGCAGGGTATATCAATACTTACCACCCCGTCCACCACAAATCCACCAGGCTGTTAATCATTGTCAGGCAGAAGAAATTATTCAGTTTACGGAAGAACTAGATTTTTTACGAACATTAATTTTTATTAGTGGTGCGCCTGTAGATTCTTTAGCTGCCGCCGCTATTCGAGGAGTATACCAGTTACGAAAAACTGATCGAGAATGGTTGATTAAAGCTGGAAGACATCTGAGTATGTTACTCAAAGATGATTATGATCGGTTGCGGTTTATCTTGAGCCAAATTCACCCTTAACCATAGAGTATTACTATTTTGGAGATGTCTAATGTAAAATATGACAGTTGTATTAGATGCTGTGAATGTGATTGAGCGTTATACCTTGCCCGAAATGGGCGATTTGTGGAGTGAAACCTATAAGCTGAAAACCTGGCTAGATGTAGAGATCGCGGTTTGCGAAGCACAGGCAGAACTGGGTTATATTCCAGCAGCAGCAGTAGAGGAAATTAAGGCTAAGGCGAATTTTGACCCCAAACGGGTGCTAGAAATTGAGGCAGAAGTTCGTCATGATGTGATTGCTTTCTTGACAAATGTTAATGAATATGTAGGTGATGCAGGACGCTATATTCACTTGGGTTTAACTAGTTCTGATGTTTTGGATACTGCTTTATCGCTACAATTAGTTGCTAGTCTGGATCTGTTGTTAAAACGCCTAGAAGATGTCATTGATGCTATTCGTAAAAAAGCTACTGCACATCGCAATACGGTAATGATTGGGCGATCGCATGGTATTCACGCTGAACCTATTACCTTTGGTTTTAAGTTAGCTGGTTGGTTAGCGGAAGTGTTGCGACACCAAGAACGGTTGCAAATTCTCAAAAAAACGATCGCTGTCGGTAAAATATCAGGTGCAGTGGGGACTTACGCCAACATTGAACCCCGTGTAGAAGCGATCGCTTGTGCAAAACTCGGACTTAAACCCGATATTGCCTCTACTCAGGTAATTTCCCGTGATATTCATGCAGACTTTGTGCAACAGTTAGCATTACTGGCTGCATCCATAGAACGTTTTGCTGTAGAAATTCGTAACCTGCAAAAAACAGACGTTTTAGAAGTTGAAGAATTTTTCGCCAAAGGGCAAAAAGGCTCTAGTGCTATGCCTCACAAGCGTAATCCCATCCGTTCGGAACGATTAACAGGGATGGCACGATTGGTGAGAAGTCATGCAGGAGCAGTATTAGAAAACGTCGCTTTGTGGCACGAACGGGATATTTCCCACAGTTCTGTAGAACGGGTAGTTTTACCAGATGCTTGCATTTTGACTCATTTTATGCTGCATGAAATCACCCAACTGGTAAATAACCTGTTGGTTTATCCCGAAAATATGGCACGAAATCTTAACTGTTATGGTGGAGTCGTCTTTAGTCAAAGGGTATTATTAACCTTAATAGATAAAGGACTAAATCGAGAAGCAGCCTATACTATAGTCCAAGAAAGCGCCCATACTGCCTGGAACAAACCAGAAGGCAACTTCCGTGATTTAATCAGCACAGATCCTCGCGTCACTCAAAACTTATCCCCCGCAGAGATAGAAGCCTGTTTTGATCCACAACATCATCTCAAGCATTTAGAACAGGTTTATCAACGATTGGGTATTTAGAACTGGAATTGGGGAATTGGTGATTGGGGGTAGAAACAGCTAGATAATTTCTACCCATAACTATCCTTATCTTACTGTTTGTCTAAGTCTTCAATAAGTTGATCAACAAAATCCCTTAACCGTTGCGGCCAGTCAGGGACGGTTTTAATTTTCTCCCTTTGCCCTTTCCGACCTTTAAAACAAATTGGTTGAGCGTCTAACTCAGCTTTGAGGATTTTTTTAGCACCAAGTTTATTATTTTTCTCAAATCTCATTGACATTAACCTTAATCGTTGGTATACTTACTATAATATAACATTGAAAGGTCGAATCAATGCTTTTATCATTCAAAACTGCACTAATTCCAAATAACCGACAGATTACAGCTTTTCGCAAGGCTTCTGGAGTCGCTAGACACGCCTATAACTGGGCAAATGCTCAAGTTATAGATATTTTAGCTACTCGCAAAGAAGGCGAAAAACTTAAATTACAAAAGAAGGGAACAGGGAACAGGGAACTCTTAACTGGGAGCAAATAAGAAACACTCATTTGCACAAGTTTAAAGCTCAGTCAAAAAAAGGATGTTTTTAAAAGATGCGTAGCACGAAAAAAACAGTGTCATTATTTCAATCTCATGTTTTTAAACATGAGTTTTTCCTGTTCCCTGTTGCCCGTTCCCTGTTCCCTCTGACCATCAGCGATTGACTTGCATAAAAAGTTAGTCGCCGAGGTTAAATCTGAACACGCTTGGTATTACGAAGTTAACAAAAATGTCCCACAAAAGGCGTTAACTGACTTACGCCAAGCATGGGACCGATGCTTCAGAAAGACATCGAAACAACCCCGATTCAAGAAAAAAGGACAGCACGATTCTTTTTATTTAGAGTCAGGGACTAAGGCGAAACCGTTAATTAAAAACGATGGTAAAAGAATTAAATTACCGTCAATCGGTTGGGTACGATTAGCCATACCTTTACCAATTACCGCAACTCATAACTGTGTAATTTCCCGACAAGCTGATAAATGGTTTATTTCTGTCAAGTACGAGATTGAAAAACCTCCCATACTTGCAGATAGACCGACCATCGGCGTTGACATTGGAATCAAAGTGCGAATCGTTGGCTAGAAACCAATCCTGTAAAGGATTAGGGGGATTAGCCGCAAGGTAATGAACCTTGACAACTGAATGACCATGTAGGTGAGAGCCAGTATCCTAGAACCCTCAAATCTTACCCCGTAGGTGCAACGGTGAAAGCATCACCCCCAGGTTTGAGACTAGCTATCAACGCCTGAAGCGAGGAGAAAAGGTGTTATTACTGATAGCCTAAGTCGGTAAGCATCGAGCAAAGTACCCATGAGTAAAGCCCAGGCTTGAAGATGCGATTGAATCGTCGTTACGATGAACCAGCGAAATAAGGCTTAATGCGCTGGAGCCAAAAGGCACAGGATAAGGAGTTGGCAAGATTTGATTTGACCAACAAGCACTTCCTATAAACCCGGCGAACAGCATCACTCTAAAGGTACATAGTATGGTCATTCGGAACGAGATAACCTCTCGTATGCTCTCAGGTGGTCGAATCCCTGAGTAGGTGCTAACCGTATGCAGCGAGTAGGAGAGATTAAGTCAGAAGCGAATGTCTGGGGTAATGCCCAGAATATGCTGACAGATTTACGGTGATTTGGATGATAAAGTCCCTAGTAGTGAGTATATATGTCTAATACACAGTCTCAACAACTGATGGTGGAATGGCACTCTATTAACTGGCGCAAGCTAGAGCGTAGCGTGTATAAGCTCCAAAAGAGAATTTATCAAGCCTCTGTCCGTGGTGATGTGAAAGCATATCGCAGACTCCAAAAGACGCTGATGAGGTCATGGTCAGCAAGAGCTTTAGCGGTTCGTAGAGTTACCCAGGATAACCAGGGGAAAAAGACGGCAGGGGTAGACGGTGTTAATTCGCTGACTCCAAAGCAACGTTTAGAACTTACTGGTAACTTAAACTTGGGTTCAATAGTCAGCCCAACCAGGCGGGTATGGATTCCTAAGCCTGGAACGGAAGAGAAGCGACCTTTGGGCATACCTACAATGAAAGACCGCGCCTTGCAAGCGTTAGTCAAACTGGCACTAGAGCCAGAATGGGAAGCGCGATTTGAACCTAACTCATACGGGTTCAGAGCCGGACGTTCATGCCAAGATGCGGTAGAGGCAATATTTAGTGCAATTAGGCTCAAGCCTAAATACGTACTAGACGCAGATATTGCAAAGTGTTTCGACCGCATCGACCAGGAAGCACTGCTAATAAAATTAAATACATTCCCCACCATCCGCCGACAAATCCGGGCATGGTTAA
This sequence comes from Anabaena sp. AL93, assembly GCF_001672085.1. NCBI lineage: Bacteria > Bacillati > Cyanobacteriota > Cyanophyceae > Nostocales > Nostocaceae > Anabaena > Anabaena sp. AL93. The sequence goes on from NZ_LJOU01000134.1 coordinate 4,856, forward strand.
AAGCGGGAGTGATGGACGGTAAGCAAATGTTTCCAACATCCGAGGGTACGCCACAGGGAGGTGTTATTTCTCCATTATTGGCAAATATTGCCCTCCACGGGATGGAAGAACGGATTAAACAGTATGCAGAAACCTTGCCTACCCGAAGTAGTCATGGTAAACGGGATAACCGTAGAAGCCTAAGTTTAATCCGATACGCCGATGATTTCGTGATTCTCCACGAAAACCTAACCGTTGTCCAAAGATGTAAAGAGATTATCTCTGAATGGTTAAAAGGCATGGGTTTAGAATTAAATCCCAGTAAGACGAGACTCGCCCATACTCTCACACAGTACGAGCAAGAAAAACCAGGGTTTGACTTCCTCGGTTTTACGATACAACAATTTCCACAAGGAAAGTATCACTCAAAGCAGGGATTTAAGACAATCATCACCCCAAGCAAGCAGAAGCAAAAGGTACATTACGAACAAATCGCTAGGGTTATCGAGGCTCACAAGGCAGCACCGCAGGCGGCGCTAATTAGCCGTTTAAACCCAATTATTAGGGGATGGGCTAACTACTACGCGACTGCGGTAAGTAAGGTTGCTTTCTCAGATATAGATGACCTCACGTACCAAAAGTTAAGCTCTTGGGCAAAACGCCGCCACCCCAAAAAGAACGGGGAATGGGTGTCAAAAAGGTATTGGCAATCCATAGACGGTGATAACTGGGTATTCGCAACCAGGAAGGAAGGTTTAACCCCACTTCGGTTAATAAACCATGCCGACACACCAATAGTGCGTCATGTGAAAGTCAAAGGCGAATCGTCACCATACGACGGAAATCTGGTTTACTGGAGTTCAAGAATGGGTAATAACCTAGAAATGCCAACCAGAGTATCAAAACTCCTGAAAAAGCAAAAAGGGAAATGTACCCACTGTGGAATGTTTTTCCGTGAAGACGATGTGATGGAAGTTGACCATATCATCCCGATATCGAAAGGTGGTAAGGATGAGTATAAAAATCTTCAACTTTTACACAGACATTGCCACGACATAAAGACAGCCAATGATGGCAATCCTGGCATAAAATCTGGCTGTAATAGTGCCGAGCCTAAGCCCACCAGAAAACTTGAAAAAGTCGCGGACAAATGGGTAATGAGGTATGCGTGACAAGCACCAAATCATTGAGGAGCCGTGTGAGGTGAAAGTCTCAAGCACGGTTTTGAAGACCAACGGGGTTGGCGACAACCTCGTTGAGTTTACTGAGTTAGCCGTTTGCAGTAATGGTGAAGTATTCGAGAATCCTAAAGCCTACCGCCGCATGAGTAAACGCATGAAACGCTTACAGCGTAGCGTTAGCCGAAAGGTGAAGGGGTCTAATAATCGCAAGAAAGCTGTAAGAAAATTGGCTAAATTACACGCCAAAGTTTCTAATATTCGCAAGGATTCCATACACAAATTAACCTACTATCTAGCTAAAAACCACAGCGTGATAAAGATAGAGGATTTGCACGTTAAGGCATTTTTGAAGAACCACAAATTAGCGGGTGCTATCGCCGATTGTGGGATGTATGAGTTCAAACGACAGTTAGAGTATAAAACCGAGAAGTTCGGGAGTGAATTAATCCTTGTGGATAGGTTCTTCCCTAGTTCTCAAATATGCTCTAACTGTGGGAATCATCGTCATAAAATGCCATTAAAAAACCGCGTTTATGTTTGTCCTGATTGTGGCTATAAAGCCGATAGGGACTTAAATGCAGCGCGGAACATTGACCGATGGTTTGCGGATATTTTTATCCCTGTAGCGTAGCGGTTCCTTTTAGGAACTACGGTCAGAAACGGTAAGTTCTACCGAGATTGTCTGTCGAGTGGAAAAACCTCTTAGAAGTCATTCTAAGACCACGATGAAGCAGAAAGTAAACACCAAAATTATCGCTGTCCAGATGTGTCTAGACTTTGGTAATTTTGGGTAAGTTTTATAGAACGGAAATAATTATTACCCATGACCCATGACCCATTCATTACCAATCACCACAACTAATGTAAAAGTCCGATAACGTGCAGTAAGCCTTTACCAGTGATTAATTCAATAATTAACCCAATAAAACCTAGCATGGCTATCCGACCATTCCAAACTTCTGCGCTGGTAGTGATTCCCCATTCCCACCGTTCTTGGGGATACATTTTCACCCTTTTTTTCATTTGGGTAACTTGAGAGAGTTTGAGATTAGGTTGTTGCAGGACATCAATTATCAGGTCGCATAAAGCTCTGATAAAAACTGGATTGGTGTTGGGGGCAGGAACTCGTCCGAAGTTGTGTATTCCTGCTTGTTCAGCTATTTCTCTATATTCAATATCAATTTCTTGTAGTGTTTCGATGTGTTCAGAAACAAAACTAATGGGGACAACTACCAAATCTTTCACACCTTTAACACCGAGTTCGTTTAGTGCATCTTCTGTGTAGGGTTGTAGCCATTCTACCGGACCAACACGACTTTGATAGGCGAGGGTGTGGGGATTGGGACGATTGAGAGTTTGCATAATTAAGGTTGTGCATTCCTCAATTTCTACTTGGTAGGGATCTCCTGCTTCCTCTACATAACTTTTAGGCACACCATGTGCGCTAAAAAAGATATGCACGTCATCAGGATGTGAAAATTTATCAATTTCGCCAAGTATGAGTTCTGCCATTGCTTGTAGATAACCTGGTTCTTTGTACCAAGAGGCAATGACTGTATATTCAAGACTTTGGAGTTTGGGGTTTTCTTTCCATAGTTGTTCTAATAACCGGAAACTAGAACCGCTGGTGCTGATGGAAAATTGGGGATAAAGTGGGAGAATTACTAACTTATCAATGTGATCTTGGGTAAGTTGGGCGATCGCTTCCTCTGTATAAGGATGCCAATAACGCATTCCCACATAGATATTAGCTTCTTGTCCTAATTCACCTAACTTCGCCTTGATAGCTTCTCCTTGTTCTTCTGTAATCCGTCGTAAGGGAGAACCGCCGCCAATTTGCTTATAATTTTCTTGAGATGTTTTTTCTCGGCGTGTAGCAATAAACCAAGCCAGAGGTTTTTGCATCCAGCGAAACGGTAAACGGATAATTTCGGGATCTGAAAACAGATTATACAAAAAAGGTCCTACATCGTCTAGTTTATCAGGACCACCAAGATTAAGTAATAATACCCCTATACGACCCATAGCAGTTACTTTCCCCCAATCCTTACAGATTTTTCACTAATGTTAACAATATATCTTTATTAAATATAAAGCTTTATCGGCAGGAAAAATACAATGGCAACAATTTTTAGAGATTTAAGTTATAGATACCAATGGCTATATGATGGCATCTCTCGGTTAGCGGCTGTGACTGTGGGTGGTGAACCCCGGTTTCGTCAACTGGCTTTACAAAATTTAAACCTACAATCAGATACTCAGATTTTAGATTTATGTTGTGGTAGTGGTCAAGTAACCAGATTTTTAGTAAATTTTTCGGAAAACGTCACCGGTTTGGATGCTTCTCCATTGTCTATAAAACGATGCCAGAAAAATGTGCCAAATGCCACTTATATAAAAGCATTTGCTGAGGATATGCCTTTTGCAGATAATTTGTTTGATGTGGTACATACTAGCGCAGCTTTACACGAAATGCAGCCAGAACAACTCCGAAAAATCATTCAAGAGGTTTATCGGGTATTAAAACCGGGAGGAGTTTTCACTTTGGTGGATTTTCACCCCCCAACAAATCCGATATTTTGGCCGGGGTTGGCGATATTTTTCTGGTTGTTTGAAACCCAGACGGCTTGGGAATTGTTGAAAACAGATTTACCTAGTTTGTTAGGAGATTATGGTTTTGATGTGGGTAAACCTAGTTTATATGCTGGTGGAAGTTTGCAGGTAATTCAGTCCAGAAAAATTGTTGAATAGGAGTAGGGGCGCAGGGCCTGCGCCCAGTCAGTCCCTGCGCCCAGTCAGAGACTAGGAACGAGGTGTGGTAGGGATTTGAGCTTAAGTTGATACCATTAGGTAGGGGCAAACCCCCTGTGGTTGCCCCGAATAACGAACCAACAAAAAGTTCTAAGTAATTTGTTCTGTTTGTGTTTCTACCTTTTGACCAATTTTTGGTTCTGTACCCGCAATTAATCGCTCAATATTACTGCGGTGACGGATAATTACATATAAACCGCCAGTCAAACCAAGAAGAATGTAGGCTAAAGGTTGGTGGAAAATTACCATTAAAATAGAAACTGCGATCGCTCCACAAATGGAACTTAAAGATACAATTCTAGAAATGGCAATGACTACTGCAAATACTCCTAATGTTGATAATCCAATTTGCCAATTTATAGCTAGTAAAATTCCCACACCACTAGCTACAGATTTACCACCAGTAAAGCCGAGAAAGACTGATTTACTATGTCCTAAAAGGGCGGCTAAACCAGCTAATGTGACTAAATAAGGTTGCCAAATTCCGGGATTTACAGTTGGTGGAATTAAGTTTTGACTATAAGCAATGTTAAATAAGGCATAACCTAAATTTATGGCTAATACTCCTTTTAAAGCATCAATTAATAACACAAATGCCCCTGGGACTTTACCCAAAGTTCTCAAAACATTAGTTGCACCTGTTGAACCAGAACCAACTTCCCGAATATCAATTCCTTTTAATAGCTTACCTGCTAGATATCCAGTGGGGAAAGAACCCAATAGGTAAGCTAATAAAACCACCACTCCACACAAACTTAACCAAAGAAACATAAATTTGTCAGTTGTCAGTTGTCAGTTGTTAGTTGTTAGTTGTCAGTTGTCAGTTGTCAGTTGTCAGTTGTCAGTTGTCAGTTGTTAGTTGTTAGTTGTCAGTTGTTTTACCAATGACCAATCACCAATCACCAATGACCAATGACCAATCACCAATCACCAATGACCAATGACCAATCACCAATCACCAATCACCAATCACCAATCACCAATCACCAATGACTAATTAAAAATCATCGTTAAAATCCCGATCTTTCATGGTTTTTGGGTCAGGGGCAAAAGCTAACCAGAGAGGGAATTGTAGTAATGTTAAACTAATTTGTTCCTCAGAATCATCAATGATAATTAAAGGCATTTGATTGGCTTTAACTAATCTCTCGGCTTTTTGGGCTAAAGCTGTCGGTGCTTCAAATAATACCACTCCTCTGTCGGGTCCAAAATCGGAACGACCGATACCTAAACAATCTTGTAAACCGCGTCGCCATTCACCTAAACGTTCTGGAGTGTTTGCTAAAATTAGGGTTCGCACGCGATAGCTTCGCTCGCCGGAGGCATCGCCATATAATTGATGTAATATCGAAATTGCCGATGAAGCAATTAAAATATTCTGTAAGCGGCTACCCATTGTCCGTAAAGCACCCCGTCCACCTAAGGTAAATAACCAATTTGAGATTTTTTCTGCATGAATTGGTTCAAAGGTGCGGCGTAATTGCCAGGGCTGTCCATAATAGTCTGGCTGGTTGCGGTATTGGTCAAGTAAGCGCCGGATTTTTTTAGTGGTATCCTGAAACTGCTGTTGACCAAGTTGTGGCATTTCCGATAGCGATAGCGTGGCGTTAGCCATTTGTTCTTGCACAGCTTTAGCTTCTTTCGGCGCTGGCTTTTCCCGTTCTTGTGCAGGTTTTACCAGTTGCATTTGTTCTGCTGCTGATGCCAAATCCTGTAAACTACCTGTGAGATAGTCTTTAAAACCTTGTACCCGAATTGCTATATCTTGAGATGTCCCTGCAAAGGTTGTCCGCATTTCATTACGAATTCGTTCTTGACGACGTTCAAGTTGTTCGACAGAAATTTGTAAGGCTTGTTTGCGTTGTTCTAACTGTGATAATGACTCTTGGACAACTTGCGAGAGTGCGGTTTGAGTTACACTAATTTGCGTCCGCAGGGTGGCATAAGTAGTTTCCAATTGAGCAATTTCTGCACTAAGGTCTGATGACTTTTGCTGTAATTGGGCTAATCTTTGTTTCGCTTGTATATATAGTGAATCTTCTGCTTCTAGTTCTGTTGTTTCTGACGTTGCCAATTCACCAGATGCTTTAGTTTCTAATTGTAAATCGGTGGACGGTTTTTCTGGTAGTTCATCTGTAGGGGGTTGCACTTCTATTTGTTCTAACCACTCATTTATGGGTTCTGGAGTTGGAGATTCTTCTGGGTTCATAAACGACTATATAAATTTTCCATGATACAAAAAATATCTTTCTTGAAATATCCAATTAACTAGAGACAAAATCTAATCAATGCTTGACACTCCCCGGTCTAAAGACGCGGGGATTCTTAATCGAATAATTGTCAAGACAACTGCTCGAATAATATCCGCTTTTCAGGTATTACCTTAGATGTACGGTTCTTGCCCTGATCCTGTTTGCCATTACTGGCAGAATCATCTCTGACAAGCGTAACTTTCCCGCAGTCCGCAGGTAGGTTTTTAATGTCTTTGCTGACAAATTTTAAATTAGCTCTTCGTAAAATTGTCCGGGAGGCTTGAGTATCAGCATGGTCAATATGACCGCAGTTTTCACAAATGAACTTTTCGCCATC
>NZ_LJOU01000135.1:0-11316 GCF_001672085.1 Anabaena sp. AL93
AATTATACAATTTGACTCATTGATTTTATTAATGAGTTTAAGTTTTAATGCTGTTTTTAAGTTTATTTCTAGAAGGATATAAGTTATGATTAAGTCTTGATAGACTAACAATAAAATTATATTATATTTTCTGCCAGAAACCACCCTCATTCTTTATTGCTTCTTATTGAGAATGTATCTGAATCAATTTTCCTATCTAAAATTTGTTTTTTTATAGATAAATGTATTCTTTTACTCATTTTTCATCAATTTACCTCCGTAATCACCGTTTGTGACAGTCAAGGGTGCGGAATGTGGGGTCTAATCAAATGGATCTTGTTTGTTGAATGGGTATATTTTTAATCAAATCATCAACTGGGAGAAAAGGGGCAATAAAAAAGGTTTGGTTGTCAACCAAACCTTGACTTAAATCCAGTGCATAACAACATCCCGAATTAATTTAACCTATATGATTTATTTTCAGCATCTTCCTATAGTATGTATGCAAATTTCATAAAACCTGATAAGAAATCATTTATTATGCCAAAATGGCGAATGGTCATTAGTCATTGGTAATTGGTAATTGGTAATTGGTAATTGGTAATTGGTAATTGGTAATTGGTAATTGGTAATTGGTAATTGGTAATTGGTAATTGGAAAATTACTTCTGTCCCCTGTCCCCTGTCACCTGTCCCCTGTCCCCTGTCCCCTGTTCCCTGTTCCCTGTTCCCTATTTCTGAGATAAATCTAATAAATTTGCTAACTTATAAACTGTTCGCGCCCCGACATTACCATCCCATTCAGCATCACCAACTTCACAAACATCAAAACCAATAATTTTTCTACCACTATTTACCAGTTCGCGGAATAGACAATAAACTTGTTCTAATTCCAGTCCGCCAGGGACAGGAGTACCTGTGTTGGGGCAAAGTTTAGGGTCTAAACCATCAATGTCGAAGCTAATATAAACTTTTTCTGGTAAATGATTGATAATTTCTCGACATAAATACAACCAAGTCTTACCAGAATATAGTTGTTGTTTAATTGCTGAATCATAATAACCAATAATGCGATTATTTGATTGATTAATTATTTGTACTTCATCATGACAAATATCTCGTACACCTACTTGGACTAATTTAGAAATTTGCGGTATTTTTATGGCATTAAACATAATAGACGCATGAGAAAACTCAAATTCCTCATAGGCATTACGTAGGTCTGCATGGGCATCAATATGTAAAATACCCCAGTCATCATATTGATTAGCTAAAGCTTGAAAGTAGCCTAATGGCGAACTGTGATCACCACCAATAACAGCAACTCGTTTACCTTGATTTATTGCTGCTTGTGCTTGGGTAAATAACCAATGATTTACCTGTTCCCCTGCTTTGTTAATTGCCTCTAGAATAGGAGTTAAATCCGGTGAGTCTGTTAGGGATTTACCTTGGGCTTGACGTTCAATAATTATGGCTGCTTGTTGACGATAATAGTTATTTTTTTCAATCATTTCCTGGGGAATTTCTACCATAAATATTCCCTGTTTCCAACCATCAGGATGATCAAAATCAAATAAATCTATTTGCAGTGAAGCATCTAAAATTTGCTGTGGACCGTTGGCCGTTCCGGCACGATAGGAAACCGTGACTTCCCAAGGTATGGGGAAGATAATTAAGTTGGCTGAATCGTAATTAAATGGTAATCCCATGAAGTTGCCATTTTTTTCGGCTACGTTGTTGGGATTGTAGTTTTCAATGGAGTCGTTCATATTGAAAATTAGTGCTGGTTAGGGATTGATATTTAGATTTTATCAATATTTTCTTAATCTTTGCTGATTTTAATTACCATTAATTTTGGTGATATCCAATAGGAAAAAATCCATAAATTATAATTAAGAACGACGGGCATTTAAACAACACCATTCTTTTCTTTTCCAGAGAGTAGCTACAATCCAACCATTTTGTTCTAAAGCATCAGCAACGGATTTAGATTGTTCTAGTAAAATACCACTGAATATACCCCAAGTGCTAGGTTTGGTAATGGCGGTCATTTCTGGGAGTAATTCGATAATTACATCTGCTAAAATATTGCAAACAATCCCGTCTACAGGTTGATCAATGATTTTTCGGACTATGTCTACACTACCCTCAAGAGGGATTAAAGAATCTGGACGAATCTCATTCAGAGTGCGATTACTAAAAGTAGATTTTACGGCTAAAGGATCGTTATCAACGGCATAGACTTTACCCGCACCTAATAATATTGCCCCAACGCCTAGAATACCTGAACCACAACCAATATCGGCGATAATTAAAGGTTTTCTTGGTTCTTCTGTGTCTAGGAAGGATTGGGGGATTTCACTGAAGCGCATTTCTAGGGATTCTAAACATAGTTGAGTGGTGGCATGATTACCTGTACCAAAGGCTACGCCTGGATCAAGACGAATTACCAATCGGTCTAGGGATTCAGGTAGAGGTAACCAAGCAGGGTTAATGAGAAAGCGATCGCCTATTTCTTCAGGTTGCCAATGTTGTTTCCAGCTACTAGACCAGTCTTCTTCGTCAATTAAGCCCCAATGCACCACGGGTGCGGTGAGTCCTACACACAGGGCATCTTGACGCAGCCATAGCGATAAAGCAGCCAAATCTAGCAGTTGTACTTTAAAGGTGGGTAAATAAGCCTTAACAAAAGAGACATTGCCCTTAATTTCTACTGCTGTACCACGACAGCCAAAGTTTTCTAACCGCCAAAATATAGTTTCTTCTAAATCTAGTTCAGATAAAATATTTAATTCCCACCAGGTATTTGCCATAGAATTTTAGATTGGTGATTGGTGATTGGTGATTGGTGATTGGTGATTGGTGATTGGGGAAAACAAACTATGATTTTTATGACTAGGATAATTAAGATAATCCTTCTAATCATCCTAATCAAATAAATCACAAAAATCATAGTTAAAGATGATTTTTCTAATTCTCAAATTATTTAATCATCTTCATCAAATAAATCCCAAAAATCACAGTTAAAGTGTGACTGTATAAGCGTCTCGAATACCTTCCACTTTTTTAATTTCTGCTAAAATGCCATCGGGTAAAGGATCATCAATGCTGAGAGCCATAACAGCATCACCACGAACGATTTTCCGACCTACCTGCATACTGGCAATATTGACATTAAAGCTACCCAGTAGAGAACCGAGTTTACCAATAATACCGGGCATATCACGGTGTCGAGTAAACAGCATATATTTGCTGGGGGGAACGTTAATGGGGAAACCGTCAACATCCGTTAAGTGGATTTCCTTATCACCCAACAAAGCACCTGTAACAGAATGTGTACCTAGAGTTCCTGTGGCTTGAAGATGCAACGAACCAGCATAATCCCGTGCCGAAGCGTCCCTGGTTTCAATAACTCTAATTCCTCGTTCTTTAGCTTCTATGGTGGCGTTGACATAATTTACCCGTTCCCGCAGGGCTTGGTAAAGAAGTCCTTTCAGGGCAGCTATTACCAAGGGTTGACTTTTATTAGTTGCCAGTTCTCCTTGCAGTGTAACATTAAGTGTCTCAACTCTACCGCCGGTGAGTTGACCAACTAAGTTCCCCAAGGTTTCCGCTAATTCCATGTAAGGCTTGAGTTCTTCTAGGATATCAGGACTAAGTCCCGGAATATTCACCGCGGAACGGGCGGATAGTCCTAATAACACATCCCGAATTTGTTCAGCCACATCTATGGCTACGTTAACTTGGGCTTCAGCAGTGGAAGCACCGAGGTGAGGTGTAAGAATAACATCTTTACCTAAGCGTAGCAATTCCGATTCACCTAATGGTTCGGAATCGAACACATCTAATGCAGCCCCGGCAATTACACCATCTCTGATTGCCACTGCTAAAGCCGCTTCATCAATAATGCCACCACGAGCGCAGTTAATAATCCTGGTAGTGGGTTTCATTAACGCCAAAGTTTTAGCGTTGATTAAGTTGGCAGTTTCTGTGGTTTTGGGAATGTGTAAGGTGATATAGTCGGCTTGCTGGAATAGCAAATTTAAGTCTACCAGTTGACAACCCAGTTGTTCGGCTCTTTCTGTGGAGATAAATGGATCATAGGCGAGGAGTTTCATGCCCATAGCCTTAGCGACACTGGCAACATGAGAACCAATTTTTCCTAACCCGACAACGCCGAGGGTTTTTTTGTATACTTCCGAACCAACATAACTTTTACGATCCCATTCACCACGTTTTACTGAAGCATTAGCATCAGGAATATGACGAGATAAGGACAACATCATGGCTAAGGCGTGTTCGGCTGCGGCAATGGTATTACCTTCTGGGGAATTGACGACAATAATCCCTTTGCGGGTAGCTGCGGGGACATCAACGTTATCCACACCCACGCCAGCACGGCCAATAATTTTTAATTTTGTACCGGCTTCTATAATTTCTTGAGTAACGCGAGTTCCAGAACGGATCATCAGCGCGTCATACTCGCCAATGATGGCTTTGAGTTCATCTGGTTTGAGGCTGGTTTTGACATCAACTGTAGCTACTTGGGAAAGAATATCAATACCAACTTGATCAATGGGGTCGGAGACAAGAACCTTAGACATAATTACTTGATTTTGGTTGACAGGTTTTGCTTTGCAAGACTTTTTAGTTTAATCTTTATCTGTGGCACTTGGGGAAATTTTATCGAAATCGGTTTTGATAGGGGACTTAAACATAGATCCCCGACTTCTCTAAGAAGTCGGGGATCTGAATATTTGAACTACTTACAAGTTACCAAATTTTACTAAATTTTCTCTTCTCCACACCACATCTCTTTTCCTGTTTGTCTTGACTTCCAAAACTCTAATTCCCATTTTTGGTAGTTGTTTTAAGTTATCTTGCAATTCTTCCCAAGAACTAATTAACTGATGTTGCACCTTGTAAGTCGCGCATAAATGAGAGAAATCAATATTTTGAGGAGTAGCAAAAAACTCTTCAAAAGGCGGATTGAATTTAGCAATGGGTAACATTTCAAAAATTCCTCCACCGTTGTTATTAATTAAGATAATTGTTAGATGGCCAATAAATTTATTGCTAATCAAGAAACCATTGGTGTCATGCAATAAAGATAAATCTCCCGTTAACATCACACTACTTTGCTGATGATGTGCTATTCCTAAAGCAGTGGAAAGTGTACCATCAATGCCATTTGCACCCCGATTAAAATAGGGTTTAATTCTTAAATTATTGGGTTTCCAGAAAAATTCCACATCTCGCACTGGCATACTATTAGCAATGAATATGGGTGTTTCCGGTGGCAAGATTTGGGAAATTAACCAAGCAATTTTACTCTCGATTAATTCATCTACATTTTCCAAATCATCATCAATATTTTTCCTGATTTGCTTTTCTGCTGTAGACCATTTTTGTAAATATTCACTTTTTCCTAAATTTGCAATTTCCAACTTACCAATTTCTGTAACTGAAATTCTTAAATGGGTGGTTTTTCCATGTAAAGGGTCTAAATTTTGATCACAATTATCAATTATCAAACGTTGAGGATTAGTAGTAATTAACCAATTACGTAATTCTTTACTTGTGGGCATTTCGCCAATTTGGATAACTATTTCTGGAGTTAATTCTTGGGCAAGGTTTTGATTTCTGAGAATAATATCGTAGGTGGAAATTAAATAGGGATTTAAATCTGCGTAATTTCTAACCGGGGAAAGTCCTTCAGCTAAAACAGGCCATTGGAGAGTTTGACAAAGGTTGGCGATCGCTCTACAATACTCCTCCGGGGCTTGTGGTTGGGCTACACCAGCGATAATAATGCCTTTTTGGTAATTGGTAATTGGTAATTGGTAATTGGTAATTGGTAATGGGGTGGAAACTATTCCCGCAAAGAAATCTTCCACATCTAAGGTAAAATCTGTACCATCAGGAATGGGCGCGAGAGGGTCACGAAAAGGTATATTTAAATGTACTGCGCCAGAATTGGGAAATTGACAACGTTCCCAAGCGTGAATTACCGTTTGCCGGAGATAATCTAACATTCCCACATCTAGAGAAGGTGTAGCTAATTCCCCTTGCCAATTGGGATAATTACCATATAATTTCACTTGGTCAATAGTTTGTCCAGAATGACAATTCCGTAATTCTGCTGGTCTATCGGTAGTTAATATTAACAAAGGTACGCGACTTTCCCTAGCTTCAATTACCGCTGGATAAAAATTTGCCCCCGCAGTTCCAGAAGTACAAACTAATACTACAGGTTTTCCCGTTGCCTTGGCTTGTCCCAACGCAAAAAAAGCCGCTGAACGTTCATCTAAAATGGGAATAGCTTCAATATCTGGTATTTGTTGCACAAAAGCCACCGTTAATGGTGTAGAACGAGAACCAGGACAGATAACAGCGCAATTTAAACCCAAGCGTTTGAGGGTTTCTGTTAATACATAAGACCAAAGAAGATTAAGATTATTAAAAGTAAGTTGCATTGATTAGAGATTATGGACTGTATTCATTTAACAGGAATTCGTGGCTATGGTTATACCGGATTTTTACCAGAAGAACAAGCATTAGGACAATGGTTTGAGGTAGATGTTAAATTATGGTTGGATCTTTCTAAACCCGCTAAAACAGATAATATTGAAGATACTATAGATTATCGGCAGATAATTAGCTTAGTGCAAAATTTGCTAAAAACCTCAAAGTTTGCATTGGTGGAAAGATTAGCTGGGGCGATCGCTGATGGTATTTTAGAGGATCAGGAGGGGATTAATCAAGTACAAGTTATTCTCAGTAAACCCGCTGCACCTATTCCTGATTTTAGCGGCAAAATTAGTATTGAATTGACTAGAAGTAAACCCCAGTAGCAAGAGTCACGCAGAAAGATTTGGTTTATTACAAATGTATCAATTAGGGAGTGTTGGACTTTAGCAGAGGATGAGTTGAAATATCGGTATGATCGGTTAATGGGTAGCGCGATTTTGACGTAAAATAACTGAGTAAAATCTTAGTTAACGGGAATGGCGATCACTTTTACAGACAGGGAAATGCAAAGAGCATGGCGTGAAAATTCTTCTGCCTATCATAATCATAATAGAGTCCGAACTAATGCCCACCGCTTATTATTATTTTATGCCGTTGAATGTGGCTTAAAAGCAGTTTTGATGAAGCGAAAGAACGTAAGTCGTACTGATTTATGTCCAGAAATATTAAAATATGGACATGATATAAATGATATAAATGAGTTGTTAGAGGGTTTATACCCTGGTAATAATTCATTGCAAATGTGGAAACTACCAGAACAGTTATTTATTCAAGATATTCAGGATAATTCTCATGTTAAGATAAAACAAGAACGACAATTAACGCCTGATAACATTAACCAGATTTGGCGCTATGGAGGGAAGTTCATCTTAAAAAAAGATGAGAGTGAGAATAAACGGGAAAAAATAACAGACAAAGACATAGAAGAAAAATTGTTAAACATTGTTGAATTGATTAAAAAAGAACTTCAAGGACTATGAAAGATTTTAAATTACTGACTTGGCTTGATATTAGAAGAATTTTTCGACGCAAAACTAACTATGGGACTAATTTACCAGAGAACATAGTAAGTATTAGGTGTTTTTCTGATGCTGTAGAAATAAATATTTCTGATGAAAATTTTATAAATAAAGTCAATGACGTATTAAAAGAATGGTTTGGAGATTGGTACGATGAAGAGGAATCTGTTATTCGATTTGATATTGGTGATGCTACATTACCCGTAGAATTTATCTCAGAAGAAGAACCTTATATAACAGATATTGAGATACGTCCTTTTTGGGAAGAAATTGCTTATTTAGAAAGTGATTCAGAGACAGAACCTGCTGTCAAAAAAATAGTTAAGCTCCCAGAAGCATATACAGAAAAACCTAGTTTAATAGCGTTCTATTCTTTTAAAGGTGGTGTAGGAAGAACATTAAATTTAACAGCCCATCTTTTTGCTTTGTTAGATAGAGCTAAAGAGTTAAATAAGTCTATAAATGTGTTAGTTATTGATGCTGATTTGGAAGCACCAGGTCTTACCTATTGGAATGCGTTGGCAAAACAACAACCATCCGTTTCTTTTATTAATTTTTTAGAAGTTTACCATTATTCACCAATTGATAGAGAAGAAGCACTTGCTTTATTTGCTAACGAAGTAAAAAAATCAGTGAAACATGAAGGAAATTCACAAATTTATTTTTTACCTGCATTTCTAAAAGAAAATGAATTATTAGATATACCTATTTTACCTGAACATTTAGTCAGAGGTATAGATGGAACATGGGAATATGGTAATGCTATTCATCATTTAGGTGAAATTTTAGGTGTAGATTATGTTTTTATAGATTTGAGAGCAGGTTTAAGTGAAATATCTAGTCCCATAATTTTTGACCCCAGAATCCAGCGTTTTCTTGTAACAACAATCAATGATCAATCTATTCAGGGTACAAGTTTGGTTTTAAAACAAATTGGCAAAGTTGCACCATTAGAAGCAGAAGTTAAAGATAAAGAATACTATGATCCATCAATAGTAATCAGTATGTTAAAAGAAGAATTTAAAAAATTACCAGCATTTGATACTGCCTTAGTAGAACTAATATCTGCTTATGTACAATCACAAGAAGATAAGTTAGATGAGCCAAGATTGGAAATAAAAGAAGCTTATTTTGTAGAGGAATTACTTTATGTAAATGACTGGGAAGATGCACGCTCTAAATTAAATAGAACTTCAATTTCAGTCATGGGAATTGCTATAGAGTGGGCAAAACAACAGTTACCAAATCCAAAAAATCAAGAATCAATCTCAGATAATACACCGGAAAACAATTTACAGCAATCTGTTCAAAGACTTAGAGATTTGTGCCGGAGATATGAGAACGCTGAACAAGGACAAGGAGAAGATTTGCTGATAACAGAACCTTTGCGGAACTTAGTTACTAACTTTAGAGATAAATTACCTCATATAGTATCAATTGGAGCTAAAGGGGCTGGAAAGACTTTTAATTATATACAGTTATCACGGTTTAAATATTGGGAAAATTTTCTGAATTATATTGATCATACAAATAATCAAACTGAGTCAAAAACCCATATATTTCCTTTACTTGAGTCTAGTAATGTTCAGGATAATGCAAAAATTGTTATCAAAAAAGCTAGAAATGAGGTTAGAGAAGCTTTGGGTAATAATAGTTCTGAATTTAAACCTTTAGAGTATGCTACTAGGGTTAAAAATGCAGTTAAATACGAAGACTGGAATGAACCAAAATGGACGGAATTCTGGGTTGGTGAAATTGGCAGAGCTATAGGTATTAATCCAAATATAGATACTCCTAATACACTTGGTAAAATAAATCAATATTTAAAAGATAAAGCATTAAAAATTATCTTTTTGTTTGATGGATTAGAAGATATATTTAAGGAGATCGGTTCTAGTAATCAAGAGAAGATTGCTTTAAGAGCTTTAATTGATGATTTACCAAAGGAATTATCAGAAATTAGGCAATCTCATCTTGGTGTAATAATTTTCTTACGTCGTGATTTTATCAGATATACAATTACTCAAAATTCAAGCCAGTTTGAAAGCCTTTACCGTGCTTATGATTTATATTGGAATCAAGATTCTTTCTTGAGATTAGTTTATTGGATTTGTAGCGAATCTAAAGTAATAGCTGCAAAAAAAGATAGTATTTACAGTCTAACTAAAGAAAATATCATAGATGAATTAGAGCAACTATGGGGTAAAACACTGGGAACAGATAAGGCTAAAGAAGCCTACACAGCTTCTTGGGTATTTGCAGCTTTAACAGATTTTAAAGGCAGACTTCAAGCCAGAGATATTGTCCGTTTTTTGTATAATGCAGCTGATATTACAGTAAATAGAGCTAAAGAAGTACAATTTGAAAAATGGTCTACAAGCCGACTTTTACCTCCTCCAGCAATTCGTCGCGCTCTGAAACCATGTAGTGAAGAAAAAGTAAGAGAAGCTAAAGAAGAATATCCAGCTTTCAAAACATGGGTAGAAGATACACTTCCTAAATATCCTGCGACTCAAAAGATAATTCCTTTTGATGTAGAAGAGTTTGCTATGGGTCAAAAAACAGTAATATTATTAGAAGACATGGGAGTGATTTATGAAGATAAACAAAAAGATGAAATAAAGCGATTTTATATGCCTGAGATTTTCCGAGAAGGTTTAGGTTTTTCAGGTAAAGGTGCGCGACCTAAAATAGTAGCGTTGAAGCGTCGGGTACTAGGAAAAGGAATTTTGTAATTATCTTTTTTTGAATTTCGCAAATCTTCAATTTATCTTAACTCAACTGATTCCGAAACTTACTCACACTAATACTCAACAACACCACAGCAAAACCAAGTAATGCTAAAACATGAATCCACAGCACATCTAAACCAACTCCTTTAAGTAAAATACCCCGCACAATGGTGATGTAATGACGAAGAGGATTTAATAAAGATAAAACTTGGAAAAAAGGAGGCATAGCTTCAATCGGAGAAATTGCCCCAGATGTCTGCACCATTGGTAAATTAATAAAGAAAGATGTGAGTAATACTTGTTGTTGAGAACGGCAAACAGTCGCTAACATAATTCCTAAACTAATTCCCACAAATACATACATACTTGATAAAGAAATAAATAGCAAAAAACTCCCCCGAAATGGCAAATTAAATACCACAATTCCCATAATAACAAAGAGGTAATAAACCCCACCAGAGAAATGATTTGTACCGCTGAATTTTGGTTATTGCTACGGACTCCAACAAGTAAACCAAACATTACACTATCTATCAAAAATATTAAAGTTCCCAGTAATAAAGTGATAGGTTTATTAACAACGCTTAATTTAAAAATAATTCCCCCTAATCCTATCACAACTAATGCTTCAGTTATGGCAATTAATAGATAAGCAGCAATTCTCATTTTGAGAAAAATAAAGTATTAGCCCCGATTTTGGAATTCAAAATATAGTACAAAGTAACTATTTTTTAGCCATTGCCTCTGGCTAAAAAAACAGCAATTCTCATTTTGAGAAAAATAAAGTATTAGCCCCGATTTTGGAATTCAAAATATAGTACAAAGTAACTATTTTTTAGCCATTGCCTCTGGCTAAAAAAACAGTCGGGTTGAAAAATAAGTATGAATACTCAATAAACTAGAGAGATTGCTTGACAACGAATGGGGAAAATCCAGTTTATCGTTCGGGTTTTAGAATAGGGAATCCAAGGGAAATAAAAATTTATAATTGTTGTCAGATGATGTAAAATCGGTGAGTTAAAAATCTGATAGTGCATCAAATTACTCAAACATGAC
>NZ_LJOU01000136.1:0-11114 GCF_001672085.1 Anabaena sp. AL93
TTCGTCGCCATCTTGACAAAAATCAAGAAAAATTGGCTGGACTTTATGCTGGTAATCCTCAGCGTAAAACGGCACGTCCTACTGCTGAAATGCTTCTTGCTGCATTTAAAGAAATCACATTGATATTAATTGAGGTTAACAATGAAGTCTACACTCATTTAACTACTCTTTCCCCTTTACAGCAGCGTATTCTTGTTTTACTTGGGTTTCCCCCTACTATTTATACTCAGCTTAGTGGTCAATCTTTTACTCCTGAGTAGAATTCTTCTAACTCTCGCAAAAATGGGCGAACCGGGAGTCATCAACAACAATTATTTCAGTATGAGGATAGGTTTGGTTAATGGCGCTATTGATTGCTTCTGGCAGAAAGCGATCGTAATTGTAATTGTTAATGATAATGCTAACGAGAAGCTGATTCCTCATATTCAGATCCTCACCTGTGAATTACTCAAAAAGGGATGTTTAGGCAAAGTAATCCAATTAGGGGGAATAAAGTCAGATAAAACAGTATCTTTGTCATTCCAAGGGTTAGGAGAAATTACCAGCTTATCCTGATGCTCTGATAACCAGGCTCCCCACCAACTAAATGTACTGTTTGCAATTACAAAGTGTTTGCACTGGCTCATTAGATACAAAGATTTTGCTGGTGTAAATCCTTCTATATAAATAACTTCGCAATCAACGGAAGTTAAAATTTCACGGCAGTACGAGATATCATCAGAAAAAACAAAGATGTAATCAACAGATATTCTGTCACGAACAAGATTAATGCCGTTCAGATAATATTCATTTGAACAGACTCCCAAATGCGAATTTTCCAAAAAATCACCTCTTCTGATACTAACCGCCAGACATTCTGTTTGGTTAGCCAAATTCAAGAATATGGAAAGCGGTTCACATATAAATTCACTTCTTAAAGAGAAGGCTTTAAGAATTACGTCTCTTTCTGGGAAAAAGCTGGGCGACTGAAAAAATCCTGTATATGATTGATATGGTTTTGCTAAATCCAAATCATAATTACCCGTCTCACTTTCTATGAATAGATTATCTGCCTTGTAAAACCTTCTGAGGGTAGAATTATGCTGAATTCTATTAGCGAATGAATGCAGTTTAGAACAATATTGAAAATATTTAAATACGGATAACTCCTTAAACAAAAATCTCTCAAATCCTTTATGTGTGGATAAATGATCATCAAGTAAGATTTTGACCTTAAATCGCTGCGAAATATTCAAAGCTAAAGCCAGTTGAAACAACTGATTACCCAGCCTTCCGTCGAGTCTAATGGAAACTTTTTTGGCATATTTCATAGATTTGAAAATCACACTCCTAACACTCCTAATTTAGTCAACACTGAATCTGATATCTCCACTGGTGTAAGCAGCATATTTTCAGAACCTGCTTTGGGATCAAATACTTCAATAAATCCTGCATTTGAAATTTGCTTAAAGAAACGATATTTTAAGGGCTGAAGAAGATTCACTACATCAAGAAATGAGGAGCCAAACTGTGGTAAAAAATAGTTATTAAATTCACCATAAATAATTGGACGATGTTGACCTATAAAAGATATAGCACCACGCAAAAACATAACTTCAGCTCCTTCAACATCAATCTTAATAAGGTGACAAGTTTCAATTTTTTGCTCCTTTCCAAAGGTATCCAGCTTTTTCAAGTGTGCTTTATTATTAATATTAATTTTAAAAAAATCACGAGAAATTCCGCCTTTAACCATTACCGCATTGCCAGTTAATGAGTTGTTATCACTAGCCATTGCCATTTCGATAAAGCCTTCTTGATCGCCAAGTGCAATTTCGTGAGCTAATACAACTGCTTCCAATTTATTTAATGCAATGTTTTTAATAAGTCGATCAAAGTTATTTTTCACAGGTTCAAAAGCATATATCTTTCCATTTAATGCTTTTAGCCTATTGCCTAATGCTACTGAGTATAAACCTATATTTGCCCCAACGTCTAGCACAACACAGTTTTCCTTTAAACAGCCAGACAATTTTGAGATAATTTCATCATCATAACTGCCTGTCCAGTAAGGCCATTGCTCTGTTCCACTCCTTACATCTAATTGCATTAAACTTTTATCTCGCATTTCAATAATTGTAATGCATTCTTGATCGTTGTTATAATTACTCAACAAATGACTGATTATTTTTCCTAGTCGAAATTTGCCACGAATATATGGTGTATGACGAGAAAAAGAAGCAATTTTATTACGAAGTTTATACATTTTTTTACCTCTAAAATTTATCTTTCACTAGGATTAAAAAGTGAGAATCAGCATCTTCCTGTAATCACTTCCTGGTAACTGCCTGATTTGAGAATTCGACCCTGTTCAAGTTGGTAAATACAATCGCAATGCTCAATTGTTGAAAAGCGGTGAGCAATAATAATGATGGTCTTAGTACCAGCTAAAGCTTTTGTTGCTTCAGTAATCAGATGTTCTGTTTCAGTATCTAGAGCAGCAGTTGCTTCGTCAAAAACTAGTATTTCTCTTTCGTGATAAAGTACCCGTGCAATCCCAACTCTTTGGCGTTGTCCTCCTGATAAAAGAACTCCCCGTTCACCAATAATAGTTTTTACTCCATCTGGAAGTTGGTCAACCACTTCGCTAAGTTGAGCCATTTGAATCGCTTTCTTTAATTTATTTTGGTCAATTAAATAGTCAGGGACTCCAAATGCAATATTTCGCTCAAGGGTATCATCAATCAAAAATATAGACTGAGGAACATAACCAAGCATATTTTGCCAGGCGCGTAAATTGCTATAAACTGAAACACCATCAACTTTGATATCTCCAAATTGAGGGATAAAAAGACCCAAAAGAACATCAACCAAAGTAGTTTTACCGGCACCAGATTTACCAATTAGTCCAATAGACTCTCCCTTACGAATAGATAGGGAAATATCTTCTAGTAAATTTCTTGTAGTGTTGGGATATCGAAAGGTGAGGCTATCTAAAATAACTTTATCGAAAAACTGAAATTTTTGCTG
Organism: Anabaena sp. AL93; assembly: GCF_001672085.1. Taxonomy (NCBI): domain Bacteria; kingdom Bacillati; phylum Cyanobacteriota; class Cyanophyceae; order Nostocales; family Nostocaceae; genus Anabaena; species Anabaena sp. AL93. Next base: position 3,010 of record NZ_LJOU01000136.1, read on the forward strand.
GTTGTTGCTTGGCAATAAGGCATGAGAATCCAAGTCGGTTATCAGCTTTTCTTTTTTCAACTCCTTCATATCAAAGAATAGCCGATTAAGATAATAAATGTTACCTCTAATCACATTAATGCCAGAGATTAAATTTCCAAAAGCTGCTATCAGACGAACTGAAGCGAGTGAAAAAATTCCTAAAACCCCAATCAGGCTTTGTGTATCATCCTGATTGAAGGTGATAAATAAAAATGTAAAGCCAATCAAGAAGCTCATCATTAATGGCTCAAGCACAAAACGAGGAAGATTACTATAGGCTGAGAGTAAAGTGTTAACTTTAGCGTAAATTCTCGATTGTTCCTCCATCTGATCATTAAAATAGGATTCGCAACCAATTACATGAGTTTCTTTCAAGCTACCTAATCCATGATTTGTAATACGAATTATTTCGCCATAAGCATGAAATCTCTGTTCACTCCAATGAGCTAAACGATCTTTCATTGGATGCAATAACCCAAAGGAAACAACTAGAAGAACGACAATAATAATCAAGGCGATTGTATTGGTTTTGATTAAAAGTAGCATTAATGCCAGAACAATTATAGTGTTAGATACAAATGTCAAGGTGTTAGATACTACACCAAAAGAAACTGCATCTGTTGAATCAATAATATTTTGAACAAGTGTTGCTGAATTAATCCGCAAATGGTAGAGGTAAGGAGCAGTTATGTATACTTTTAGGAGCTTACAAGATATGTCTCTTCTTAAACTATTGCTAAATTTGAACACCATTCTTTGAGCATGAAAAGCCAAAAATGCTTTCAGATAAAAAGTAATAATAACCAACGATCCGAAAATAATAGAAAATTGCTCCCCAGAGTGAAAATTCATCTGGTTATAAATTAAATATAACCAGTCAATACTTTTGATTGTATCTGGTTTAGTAATGATCGTAATGAATGGACTAATTATTCCAGTACCAAAAACTTCCAAGCTAGAAATAAAAAGGAATAAAACAAGCATCTGTATGAGCGATTTGTAATTTCCTTTTGTAATATATAAAAGCCTATAGAGAAAATCAGTCATGAGTGCATTACCTAATTGTTTTAGCTTCACAAATTGGCAGAGTATCCACTTTTGAAAAACATAATTCTGGTACTCTAAAAACCTTAAGATATGGTTTATCTAAAAAAATATATCTGCCAAAAGTGGATGCTCGCCAAACTAACAAATAACCTATTGCCAATTTAATTTTCAGAGTTGTCTTTTAAATATCCATGTGTCCTGTGTGGTAGCAATAGGTTTATACTTGTGCGCCAATTATACTTTTGAGCTATTTTGAGCCAATGCCGCAATCGTTGATGGATTGGCATTAGACAGATATGCCAATCTAGATTAATATCCCATCCATGTATATATGGTATAAAAACATCTGGTTCACCAGTAAACATCTGATCATCCTTTGAATCTAAATTTATATTAGTTTTAGATACATTAGCTGCTCGAATGTATACTTCTTCCAAGAAACGTTGCCAGTGAGTACCCGTATGGAAATTTGTAATTTTTATTTGAGTTCTCTCTCCCAAAGATAGGCGAAATTCTTCGTCTTGAATCAAATTTGAGAGAATTTTTGTGTATTCATTCAGATCACCTGCAAGAAGCATATTGTCAGTCAGACCTGGTGCATCGGAACCGAGAATTTTGCACGCATCTGAATTCGAGTGGTAAGGATATTGGCTTACTAAAGGTACACCATAACTACCTGCCTCTAAAAGCGATGTAATCGAGGTAAAGGGAAATGAATCCACATAGATATCAGCAGCTTGGTAAAACACAGCAGTATCTTCGGTCTCAGCAAGAACTCGAATTCTCCCTTGGGTTTTCTGAATAGCTACGGACCAATCTTCATCACCATTAGCCGGTCCAATAACCACTAAAATAGCTTGCTTGTATTTAGCCAATACCTGTATATGTGCATCAGCGAAAGTTATTTCGTCTATTGTTTTGTACTTAACAGACCTAGCGATGGAGAGTAGCAAAATACTATCTTCAGCAATACCAATTTTTTGCTTGGCTTCTGCACGGGACAGTATTCTTTGAGTAGGTCTTAGAGTTATAGGAAGCAGTATGTTACGATCTATCTCGATTCCTCTACGGATATGTGATAAAGACATAGCAGACTCACGGAGGTTAATCACTATATCGCTAATACCAGCTCCTAGCCAGAACAAGTGGTCTAAGTGATTCAGATAGAGAATCGGTGGAGATTGTTCCTTGTTGGCAAAGGCAATCATAGGAATAACATCCTGTCCAAACAGATGAAGCACAACCAAATCTGCTCCAGATGCAATTTCCCGCAGGCGTTGGGAACAGGAGATCAGATCATCGAATCCTTCGTTCAGCACGTATATCTTGCCTTTACTATTAATCACAGCTTCTCTCAGAGCTTTTGGTATCTTAGCTGGTGCTTGCCGCGTTAACACAACAGAGTGGGAAGACCCAGTATCTTGCTGAATCCAACGCCACATCATTCTGGAATGTCCACCAATAACCCCTGTAGAGGTGGCAACGTGCAATACATTTCTGTGGGTTCTAGACAAAGACAGACTCTTACTAGGATAAGCACTTCTTTTTAGAGCCTTTTGTCCGATTTCGACCAAAATGCGCTCAAGCTCTGGACTGGCAAAAAGACCACAATGTTTTCCGATTGCATATGCAGCAGCCATTTCTGCATATACGGCAGCCATAGTATACTCGCCACTCTCTACATAATCCTTTGCCTGAGCAACTAGGCTACGGAATTCTTTGAAGTTCTCTGGAATAATAAGACGGCTTTCTTCTTGCCAAAGCTTGAGTCTGTTGCTAGTTAATATTTCCATACAATTTTCCTTAAACGCGAATACTTTTGGAGGTGTGTAAGTTACTGCCATTTAACGGGAGCAACGCGATTTTGTGAGATCGGGTTTTCATTCTCAATAAATACCATTGATTCTCAACAAGTTGGTCTGTTCTTTGTTAGAAAGTCCTGCAAGAATAAGCTTACTAACAGCTTCAACCGCATTTCCTTTCCCTAAAGACTGGAACTTGCCTCTGGGCAAGATCAGACCAGATTTGGGTTAATTCAATCAATCCTTTGTTAATTTTGTTACTTTCGCACGATGATTCAGCCACAAAAGCAAAATAGTACTTAGAAACAAGTATTGAAAAAGTGATATAGCTTGAATAACACGTTTACCATACCAAGAAAATAAATCTAGATATTGAAACTTGTTGCTTAGTATTGTGAGAAAGGGAATCGGGGTCAAAAAGCTATTTGGATAATTAGGAATAATCCAAAATAGCCTTTGTGAACAAATTAAGCTAATGACCAAGAATAGTAAAACCCAGGGTGAATTTAGTAGAATTTTGTTTTCCTGAATTGCTATTCCAATTAAGAGATAAACCACAGGCATTGCCCAAAATAGGAATCTTTCAGTATCAGCCCCACCAATCCTAGATAAGACAATCATTCCAAGTAAATAAATCAAAATAAACTGATTACGCCAAAGAAATTTATTTAGAGTCCGCCAGGAATAAATAGGAAGTATGATGAACAACCCATAGGTAATAAAATATGAATGAAGATAGGTTAAGGTTGGTTTACCATACGTCCACTGAATTACTGCTTTCATGAATGAATAATCATTGTTTTGAGATGCGAGCAACTTGACCAATAATATGCCTAATACAGCACATAGAAGTGGAAGAAATAAAATTTGATATTGCTTTTTAATGATCTGAAAAATCCGCAGTTCGCTTAAAGAATGAAAAAAATTTTTAAATGGTGGAATAGGATTAGTAACAAAAGCAAAGGCGATAGGAATAATAAGAGCGGATTCCCTAATCATTACTCCCAAAAAACTTACTATTCCTAGCAAACTGACAACGGAAAAGCAAGGTCTATATCTGAATCTTTCAATTCCTATCAATCCAATAAGTAGAATTACTATTAGCCATGGATCTACCAAAGTAGGATAAAAATACGTGAAACGAACGGAACCCAATCCATGTGTAATAAAAAGAATAACTAAAAATGTTCTGATACGCCAATTGTTCAAATATAAATGCAACCAGAATTTTAATAATATCGTTGATAATAGGTTGGCAATTATATTTACAATTTTGAAACCAAATAGTAAGTTGTTTTTGAAAAATAAAGCCACTAAAAATGGCGTTCCAATGCGATAAACAAAAGGTGCATCTTCTCTTATTTTCAGTCCTTTTGAGATTTGTTCGGCAACTTGAAAGTAGTGAGTACCATCCCAACCCTGACCTTGGTTGTATGAAATGGGTTGTTGGAATACTTGACTGGCTATATTGACCACAATAAATACAAACAAGATAATAGTAATCTCAAGAATGGTTCTATTTCTTTCTACATTGACTATAGCCACAGTTGACCTCACAAAGTTCAAAGGTAAGTATGAAGGATTTTCTGGGTTTATGGTAAAAAGGGAGCTTTCGATACAAAAGCCTGTAAATTTGCGACCAGAAAGCTTGATTTTTAGTGTTTATAACCATTTATGATGTCACCGATTCAGAAGACGAATCGATCTCACATAGAGGCGTAGAGAGTAAGAGTGTGGAATCTTTTTAGCAATACTGATTTTGAATTTCTATCTCTGGATTTGATTGACAGGCGGCTTTTAATTCGTTGACTACAATATCTTGTTCTTGCTCACTCATCTGATGAAATAAGGGCAACAGAATAGCGTGATCCTGTGCTTTTTCGCTTTCAGTTAAGCGATCGCAACTTCCTATTTCACGCATATTCTTTTCTTTAGCAACTCCACAAGACCAAGCTTCAATCTGATATGCAGGTTCACGGTGGGCGCACATAATCCCCCGTCGTGTACCAATTCCAGCATCTAACATGACCTGCATCATTTGGCGTTGGTCATATTGTGGAGATAACCGGATGCAGTAACTTTGCCAGTTACTCTTAGCCCAAGTTGACTCTGTTGGTAATTTCAATCCTGGTATATCTGCCAACTGATGATGATATCGCTGTGCTAAATAACGACGGCGTTCCACAATTTCCGGTATGCGTTTGAGTTGTTCCCGTCCGACTGCTGCCTGAATATCAGTCATACGGTAGTTGTAGCCCAACATAGGGTAAGTCTCGAAAATGACCTGTTTTGCCCCGTGACGGACAGTATCAGGGACACTCATCCCATGTTGTCGCCAGAGGCGAAATTGTTGATCCCATGCAGGATTATTAGTCGTAATCATCCCCCCATCACCTGTGGTAATTACTTTGCGGGGGTGAAAGGAAAAGCAAGCAATATCTCCGTGGGGTTTACCAATTTTCTCCCACTGTCCATCCCAGAGAATTTCACTACCAATGGCACAAGCTGCATCTTCAATCACTGGTAAATTGTGGCGGTGGGCGATCTGCTTGCAGCAGCGCTTCGCTATCGCTAAAATAGCTTTCAGATCACAAGGCATTCCCATTTGGTGGACAATGAGAATAGCGCGAGTGCGTTCATTAATCGCATCTTCAATTAAGACTGGGTTGATGTTATATGTCTGCGGTTCAATATCCACAAAGATTGGAATCGCGCCACAGTAGCGGATGCTGTTAGCGGTGGCAATATAAGAATGGCTGACAGTAATTACTTCATCCTTTGGCTGCACACCGACGGCTAACAATGCTAGATGCAAAGCTGTAGTGCAATTAGAGACAGCACAAGCATAATTTGCCCCTACATAAGCCGCAAATTCCTGTTCAAATCCAGCAACTTCTGGTCCTTGAGTCACCCAGCCGGACATGATAGCGCGTTTGGCTGCTTCTGCTTCTGGTTCGCCAATCCAAGGTTTAGCAATGGGGATATTTTGCATCTTCATGGCTTGCGCCACGCTATCGCTATCAGACATGGCTTGTTTCCTTTGTCAGTTTTTGTTTGTGCCACCAAGCAACCAAGCGAGATAACCCTTCTTCTAGAGATACCTGGGACTCAAAGTTCAATAACTGCTTGGCTTTGCTCACATCTGCCAGTCGGCGCTGCACGGCGTTAACTTTACGTTCTGGTTTATATTCTGGTTGGAGATCAGAACCCATCACTTTCAGTAAACTATGAGCTAAATCATTTAAACTAGTTTCTACACCACTAGCAATATTGAAAACCTGATCTGTGATATCAGCTTTAGCAGCCAAGATGTTAGCTCTAGCGATGTCTTCGATATACACAAAATCCATTGTTTGCTCACCATTACCGAAAATCAGTGGTGGCTGTCCGGCAATAATTCGCTCCATCCAGCGAATTAATACCTCAGTATAAACACCGTAAATATCCATGCGAGGTCCATAAACATTGAAGTAGCGTAATCCTACATAATTCAGTCCATACATTTCATGGAAACTACGGAATAAACCCTCATTAAAGGTTTTCGCAGCACCGTAGATGGTGCGATTATTGTAGGGATGGTGAGATTCAGTTGTCGGGAAATTCTCCGCCATGCCATATATTGACGCTGAAGAGGCTGCGACTACCTTTTTTACCCCAGCTTTGACTGCTGCTTCGAGAACATTAAAAGTACCATCTGCAAGAACTTCCAATGCTAGACGGAGTTCTTCGGCACATTGGGTAATCCGAATCGCAGCTTGATGAAATACTATATCCACACCTTGCATGATATCAGCAAGAAGTTGGCGATCGCGTATATCACCCTCCACCACAACCAAAGGACCATTGGCTTGTGTCCAAGCTAGATTATCACGACAGCCGCGGGTAAAGTTATCGAGGACAATAATTTCTGCCACTTCCTCTTTTACCAGTAAATCGGCAATATGAGAACCAACTAAACCTGCACCACCTGTAATTAAAATTCGTTTATTTTGCATATTCTGTACCCAGGAAGTTCAAAAAAAAGTTTCAGTCATATTGAGTTAATTACCGTCATTGCAATCTGAGTTTGGAATTCCGTTGTCAGTTCTGCAAACATAGGCAGTGAAAGCACTTCTTTAGCTGCTAGTTCCGAATGAGGAAAATCACCTACTTGATATCCTAAATCTGCGTAAGCCGGTTGCAAATGCACGGGAATCGGGTAGTGAATCCCTGTTTGGACTCCCTGCTCATGTAACCGCTGTTGTAGTAAATCCCTTTCTGTAGAGCGCACGGCATAAATATGGTAAACGTGATGACTGTATGGCATTACCTTCGGAGTGATCACGTCTGATTTTGCCAGTAGTTTATCGTACTGTACAGCGATCGCTCTCCTGGCTTCTGTCCAAGCATCTAAGTGGCGTAACTTCACCCGTAAGATTGCTCCTTGCAAGCCATCCATGCGGTAGTTATAACCCTTGAGGACATGATGATACTTGCGTTTTTGTCCCCAGTCGCGCAGCATATCAATTATCTGGGCGTATTTGGGGTTATTGGTGACTACCATCCCACCCTCACCGTAAGTCCCTAAATTCTTTCCCGGATAAAAGCTAAAACAACCCAAATCTCCAATACTACCAACTCGTTGCCCCTTGTACTCAGCCCTGTGTGCCTGTGCGGCATCCTCAATCACAATCAGACCATAACGACGAGCAATCTCTAAAATTGGGTTCATGTCTGCTGGTTGACCATAGAGATGAACTGGCAAAATTGCTTTAGTGCGTTCGGTGATAGCTGCTTCAATTTTGGTGACATCTATAGTCAAAGAAACAGGGTCAATATCGACAAAAACAGCCTTAGCTCCGGTATAGTCAATGGCGGCTACGGTAGCTACAAAAGTGAAAGGTGTGGTAATTACTTCATCCCCAGGACCAATACCAGCGGCTAATAATGCTAGATGAAGGGCGCTAGTACAGCAATTCTCATTTTGAAAAAAATAAGATAAAATTCTCTTAATTTAAGTGTAAACCCTGTATTAAATTATTCTTTTTTAATAGATAATTATCATCCGACGCTGGAGATAGATAGGGTTTTAAAAATCTTTAAAAATCTAGACATGAAGAATTGATTTCAACTTACCAATCTAGCTGAAATTCTAAGCAAATTTATAGTTTTTTGAATAAATAACTTTCTCCTCCTCTTTCAATATATTGACATTTTTCAACCAGAATTTATTTTTTTAAATGGGACATATTCCCT
>NZ_LJOU01000137.1:0-10995 GCF_001672085.1 Anabaena sp. AL93
GCAAGCGATGAGGGGGCTATGATATACTCAATATATAATAATTTTTAACCCCTCTGGTAAACCTCTCCCCGCACCTCTCCCTAACCCTCTCCTAAGAGGAGAGGGAAAAGGAATAATATTTAATACTGGAGAGACTTTGAACTTGTTCTTTGTATGATAAAAAAGTCCAGCTTCTAGCCGTTTTGAGTATAATGATAAGTTAAAATGCCCCTCTCCGTGTCGGAGAGGGGTTGGGGTGAGGTTCAATCACTCCTACGTCGTCACGCTACGCTATCGAATTTACGTTAAAAATACGTAGGGTGTGTTAGCGACAGCGTAACGCACCAAATCCTTGATAATGGTGCATTACTAATTTCATCCTATCGTTATCCGTCAATTCGTTTGTTGGCAAGAAGTAATCGGCCTTCTGACTGATGACTATGGAAGGGTTTATGAATAATCTGATTGAGTAAAGATACCGATTGTTTAACTGAGAAGTAAGATGAGAAAACGCGGCTATTCTCGCAGGTTTCAACAACACTTACTAAGAACCAGTCTTGCAGATTATTGTTAAATATCTGATGATCGTATTGCTGACTCACAGGCAGAAAAGGCTCATTTACCCTAATTAATCTACCAGAATTGATATTGGTAATTAATTTTTCCAGTATTTCCACACTAACTTGTCTTTTCCCTAACTCTGTCGCTACTCTAGCCAAACTACAATATCTAGTCAACGAAGCTTGAGCTTTAACAGCTTGCTGAATACATTTAAAGGAATGTTCTAAAGCCGCAAACTTTTCTCCTGGAGAAAGGCTCACTGTTTTTGCTAAAAAGAAATAATTAAGCCCTTCTAAGTAAACTTCACTGTCAGCATTGGAAACCGTTGTATATTCTTGCCACTGATTGAGAAAAGGAGTTGCATAACCTAAAGTGGCTATTGCTTCTAACCAGTAGGATGGTTGTGGAAGTAGAGGCTTTTCTTTAACTTGTGTAACTAGCAAACCACATTCAGCTAATTGTTGCGATCGCTCTGGCTTACAAGCAAACAAGTTTAATTGGTAGCCATCTACTGGTTGATTCACATCAAAAGGAACTAAACAACCTATGCTAGAAACTAAGTAGTAAGTCTCATAACCTAGATTTTGAAATAGCTTAATTAGTCGCATATTAATATGTTTGCCATGCTTGAGTTCAAACATAATTAATGGCGATTGCTCAAAGAAGAATCTTTTACCACCTGCGAGAATCTTGGCTTCTTCTCCTTCTGCGTCTAACTTAATAAAGTCAATCTTCTGCCATTTACGCAGTGCCAATTCTTGATCCAAGTTCAGCAGTTGAATAATTTCTTGTTGTTGGGATAAATTATCAGGCTGTAGAGAATTTAGTTCACTATTTGTTGATAGAAATAAAGTTGCTTCACCCTCACAATCTGATAAGCCGGCATTAACTATCTCTACATTCGTGAAACCATTAGCTTCTACACCTTTTCGCAATAAGGAAACAACTGAACTAGCAGGTTCATAAGCCGTAATTTTACCTTCTCCTTGGAGTAACTTAGCCATAGTTAAGGTATAGACTCCATGATTAGCACCAATATCTAGGATTTCCATCCCTGGTGTAATCAGTTTGCGAATAAACTCCATTTCTGACTCAAACCAATCACCCTGTTCTAGCAAAACATAAGTTGTCAAGCTGTTGATATCATTCTTAACACATACTTTAATTCCACCCTCAATCTCCACTAGGCATTCATGAGGATCAGCATCAGTGAATTTAAAGTATTTACGCTCTTCAGAATTGTTAGCATTTTCCTGAAAAATGGGAATGGTTTTATTAGCAGGTCGAGAACGATACTGTTGTAAAAAACCTTTGAAAGTTTCTCGTATTTCACTATCTTCAGGTGCTAATAACAACGCACAGCGATAATATTTTTCAGCCTCTGCAATTAATTCCTGTTCTTCTAACAATTTACCTAGAGCTTGATAAGTGGCAGCAGAACCGCGATTAATGGTAAGAGATTGCAAATAAGATGGAATCGCATTTTCTACATCATCTAAGGCTTGATAAGCTAAACCTAAATGATAATATCCTTGGGCATCATCAGGATGATTTTCGATATATTGCTGATAATAATTAATAGCATCAGCGGGTTCTAATTCCACCGAGAGAGAAGCATGATTAGGGAGATTTTCGCTGTTAGATCCTGTGGTTTTTTCAATATAAATCTGCCACATTTGGCGATAAGCTGCTTCTAAAGTGCTGGCCATGTTTTTCACATCCAACAAAGGAGAATGTAACAGTCTTTCTCGCATAGTTGAACGTAAAGATTGGAGGTAATCTGGATTTTGGGCTAATGCGATCGCTTTTTGAACATATTCTGCGGCACTATGGGCAATACAATCATCTAAACCAACACTATGGAGAATACTGGCACTCATCCGCTCCATTTTCCGAGTCCCTGCGAGAGTTAATGTCGGTACTCCCATCCACAGGGCTTCACAAGTCGTAGTACATCCCGTATAGGGAATACTATCCAAATGTAGATCAACCTGATTATAAAGATTCAGATGGTCTTCATCAGTAGCAAATCCACCATATAAGAAGATGCGTTTAGGATCAATACCCTGTTCCACAAAAGGTGTTTGAATTTTTTCAGTAATTAAGGGACTGAATACATCAGAACTAGCGCATTTTAATACCAAGCGAGAATTAGGTACTGCTTTGAGAATTTCAATCCACAGTGCAAAAGTTTCTGGTGTGAGTTTGCGTAAATTATTGAAAGATGAAAAAGTAAAAATTCCCGTTTTTTTGCTAGGAAGTTCAGTAATTTCCGGGGCATTTTCCAGAGGTTCATAACCTACATAGCAACGGGGTAAACGCCATATAGTTTCGCTGGTTTTTTCCTCTGTATCATCGGGATGAAGAACCTGATCAGTAATCCAGTAGTCAATTGTAGGTAAACCTGTAGTAGCAAAATAGCCTAAATATGTAGTTTGAATCGGCGCTGGTTTCATTCCCAAGACCATCATCCGGTTGTTTGCTGTATGCCCTGCCAAATCAACGATAATATCTATGCGGTCTGCTTGAATTAATTTAGCTACTTCTAAATCTGAAAGACCTACAGTAGAACGCCAAGCATCGCAGATATCTATAATTTCTTCTGTAATTGCATCTGGTTCTTTGACTTCCCCATAACAGAAAACCTCAACCTGGGTGCGGTCATGGTGTTGTAAAACAGGTTTAATAAATGAACTTACCGAATGTCTCTTAAAATCAGGGGAAATATAGCCAATGCGTAAACGACGGTGTGGAGTTTTATCTTGAGAGTGAGTGGTTACGGTTGGTAGCCATTGACTAACTACTTGCTGTTGATACCACAGTTGAGCAGAATCTAATATTTCTTGAGGTGTAAAACTGACAAGAGAAGATAAATTAAACAGAAAACAAGAATGTAGTTTAGGATTATTAGGATTAATTTTCAGGGCTTCATTTAACAGACTAATACACTCTGATAATTTTCCTTGTTCACCGGCAATAAATCCCAAAATTTCGTAAGTTTCGCTATGGTTAGGATTTAATTGCAATATTTTTTGGAAGCATTCTTGGGCTAAATCTGCTTGTCCATTTTTATAGTAAACATAACCTAAATTTTTTAAGGAATCAATGTAATTTGCATTAATCTTTAAAGACCGACGATAGGAAGTGATTGCTTCTGGATAGCGATTTTGATTTTGTAAAACACAACCTAAATTATAGTGAGCCAAAACACAATCTGGATCTAGTTCAATCACCAATTTAAAATAGATTTTGGCTTGTTCCCATTGTCGTTCACGCACCAACATTGCCCCAGTGTCGTTTATTTCTTCTGTCAAATGAGGCAATAATTCTAGGTCAGTTTCTCCTAACAAATTTTGAATGAAATCTGCACTTTCTCCTTGTTGCCAAAGTAAAGCTAAATTGAATTTTGCTCCCTGATGCTTTGGATCTAGATGCAAGACTTGAGAAAATTGTTCTATGGCTTGAGTAAATTGCTTTTGACGTTTAAAAATCAATCCTAAGCGATAGTAAGCCTTGGTATAATTATCATTAATGGTGATAGCATGATTATAATGAACAATAGCTTTTTCCCAATCATCCTCCTGTTCATAAACAAAGCCCAAATTATAATGAGATTTGGCTAACTGAGGTTGGATATTCAGAGCGCGTAAATACCATTTTACTGCTAATTGTAAGTTATTTTGTAAAGTTAGGGCTGTTCCTAGTAAATGGCAAACTTCCGCCGCTTCATTTAACCGCCCCATTGCAGTTAAAATGGTGATCAGATATTGATCAATGGATTCGTAAAATTGTTCCCGTACTTCGGTCTTTATCTGGCTAAATTTACCAATAATTTTATCAATTTGGATTATTAGTTGTTCTAATTGAATTGCTGCTAAATGTTGTTCTAATCTTTCGGATATACTAAACTCATCTTCGTCATTAAATTGTAGGAGTAATGGTTTGAGCAAAGTTTCGATAATTAAGCATTGCTCAGAACTGAGAATTTCTTGCCATTGTGGTACAGTTGCCGGTGCTGGTAACTGACACTGCTTTAATAACAAATCAATTTCCGATTCGGTAAATTCAATATTTAAATATGTTGCTAACTTAGAAATTTCTGAATGTGGTTCTGAAATTAATTTTTCTCTACGCATTAATAAAATTTGATGGCTATCAGGAAACCACTTTTCTTGGTATTGTTGCCAAAGTTTGAGAAAAGTGGCTTCAAAGGTTACTTTCTGTTTTAAAGAAGCGAGAACAGCAGCCAAAATTTCACGAGGATCTTGATGCAAGTAAATACCCTTAGCTTCACCTTGCTGAATTTTTTCTAAAGCTAATTTTGAGGGAATCTGATATTTAATTAGTGTTACAGATGAGGATGGTTGTAAAAGCTGAAAATAAGCATCTATTTCCGAGGCAGTATTGCAAATAGTTCCTTGAATATTGCTTTTATCTATTTGAGTTAGTAAGCTCTGGCAAAGGTTGTAACCCAGACTTCTCAAATCTTTAGCTGTTCCACTACAAAAAATAATCATAAAACCCTTCACATCCTGATAATTTATGCAAAAACTTGTAAAAAATAATCCTCAGAGAAATCTAAATAAAAATAGCCCTTTAATTTTTGTAAGAGGTTGTTTTAAAAATTTCTGTCTGTAACTTTAAGCTCTTATTAATCCCCCTATCCCCCCTTAACAATGGCTACGGTGTACACACAAGTTATCGAATTTAACTAAGCTTTCAACGAACCGCCTCCTCACTCCTAATTCTAGGAAAGAATTTCAGAGTCCCCCAAACTTGGGGGATTTAGGGGGCGAAATAGGCACAAAACGAAGACAGATAGGACTTGTGTGTACACCTTAGCTTAACAAGGGGGGAACTAGAATCAAAGTCCCCCTTTTTAAGGGGGATTTAGGGGGATCTAAAAGTTCTGGAAACAAAACTAAGGATTTTTCAAACATCTCTAAGACAGAAATTTTACTTATTATTGGGCAGGCTTTTTTGCCCACCCCACAAAATTGTATAAGTTATCAAAACGCAATTAATCTAGAGCAGCAGAACCACCACTTTGCCAAGATTTAACAATGCTGATAATATCACCAAAGCGATGATCATTAATAGCAGTATCAATGGCGCGAGCGATCGCAGCTTGAATAGTATTATCTGGATAATTGACAATAGGGCATTAATTTTTTAGCCTATGCCCCATAAAGGTGGTTGACGACTCCTTCTATTTCCTTTAATGAGTAGGAATCGCCGACTTTCTCTAACTAGTCCAACCCACCACTTTGAAAGGATTTAACGATATCGCTAACGGAACCATATTGACCTGAACCAGCCGCAGTACCAATGGCACGAGAAGTAGCAGCTTCAACTGTCTGGGCAGCATAAGTTGCTGTATCAGCGTTAAAGACTGCTGTTGTAATCGCAATTTGAGTATTATCAGCAGTACCACCACTAGTACCGACAGCAGGGCTAACTGTAGCATAGGTAACATTCATTGTGACTGCACCAGTTGAGGTTATAGACTCCTGTGGCAGTACAACTTCAGCAGCAAAGCTATTGGTTACACCATTGGATAAAACACTAGTCAGCGCACCGGATACTTTGGAAGATTGAGGACCAGCTTGAGCGGACTCAGCATTGATGAATGAACCTGCAACTGCTCCACCTGCTAAGAGAGAGGCAATGGCAGCAGCTTTTAATACTTTGTTAGATGTTTTCATGATTTTATTCCCTGATTTGTTTATCAAAATAGAACTTACACACTGCCAAAAATTTTCATCATCTGTATCCGAAAAATCTCTTGATTTCAGGCTTTTCAACCTTCGGATAGGGAGCAATTTTTTCAGAGGATGAAAGAAAAACTTTGTGATTCAAGCATCCCGATAAATTCCCATGGTAGATATTAATGTTAGTTTTACTTGGCAAGTAAGAACCTATGTATGTGTATCACTTTATGAGTAATTCCGATACTTGTCAAGCAGTAAAAAACTTTTAAATATCTAACTTTTGATAGATGCCAGACTTTTTTTGTATCCCACATTCAGCATGAGTAAATATACTCAAAATATTTTTCCCAGCAGGTTATTTTGTCAAAAAAAGAATTTCATAAAAAAGCTAAAACCCAGTCATAATAACCACTTCATGCTTTTTGCTATTTATGGAGGTATTCAATAAATTTAATCTCAAACCAACTGATTTATTGACATTATTCTCAATAAGCTTGATTCTAGCTTTAGATAGATCTGCGATGGCTACGCCGCGCCGAAGGCATCGCCCTAATATAGAATTGCGTATAATTGTCTAAAAGCCTTATTATCATTGGGTTATGGATAATTCCGAAAAATCAAAAAACACCTGCGGAATGTGGGTTGTATACTCAATATCATGTTTTTTCTGTTTCAGCAGTTTTATCAATGTTGGGGACAGTAAACAGTTTATCTTTGCTTAAGATTTGGTTTGCTAGTTCCTGGGATTATATCCATTCAAAAACTAGCATTCTCCTAATGACCACAGAGGTTAAAACCGCTCGTGTCGCTTCCCTCTCAGCGCTGAAGCTGCTGAGTTTCCCACTTACCGCGAGGTCTTATGAAGAAAGAAGATATTTTCTGGAGTGGAGGACTGCTGGTAACTTTGTCCGTGTCGGTACTATTTTCCGCCAAAGTCCTAGCAACTGAACAAGAAAAAGCAGATGATTTTTTTAGCGTCAATACCAATAATCAGGATATTCAACCCGAAAAACACCTAGAATCTACAGAGGTAGGTGTTCAGTCCAAAAATTTAACTCCTTCTGCTACAGAAATAATTAATATTATTTCTTTTTCACCAAAGCAAAAGTTAAATGATACAGAAATCAGTCTCAATCAATATTCTGCATATCAGTTACCAGAAAATATCCTCTACACAACCTCTAGTTGTGAGGAAAATAGGCTGGAGGATTCTGCACCAATACTCGTCACTACGAACAATATCCCCAGTGTAGAGGAAGATTTGAACCGACACACCTTTGGCTGTGAATATAGTGCTAATAAGACTTATTATAATACTCTAGATCAAGATTTAAATATAAATAATACTAATAGCTTTCATTTATATAAACCTAATTACAATACTACTCTTAGTGGCGAGACATTAATCGCACAGGAAACAAGCAATCAGCAGCAAGCGCAATTAACTCCAGTTGAGCCAAATCTACCTGTATTTCCCAAGGAAGTACCTTCTTTAGCGATTCCAGATGATAAACCAGAAACGAAACCAGAGGAGAAACCAGGATTAACTCCTTCTACCCCAGAGATAACTACTATTACTCCTTTCTCACCACAGCAAAAGTTAAATGATACAGAAATCAGTCTCAATCAATCTTCTGCATATCAGTTACCAGAAAATATCTTCTACACAACCTCTAGTTGTGAGGAAAATAGGCTGGGAAAGACGGAAGATTTGAAGCGACACATCTTTGGCTGTGAATATAGTGCTAATAGGACTTATTATAATACTCCAGATCAAGATTTAAATATAAATAATACTAACAGCTTTCATTTATATAAACCTAATTACAATACTACTCTTAGTGGTGAGACATTAATCGCACAGGAAACAAGCAATCAGCAGCAAGCGCAATTAACTCCAGTTGAGCCAAATCTACCTGTATTTCCCAAGGAAGTACCTTCTTTACCGATTCCAGATGATAAACCAGAAACGAAACCAGAGGAGAAACCAGCATTAGCGCCAGAACAAAATAAACAAGTCCTGAGAATTTTAATGCGTAGCTTGTTAGAAAACAGCGCATCAAGATATCCATTTTTTGTGAACACAAGTGATAAATTAATTATTAATCCTCGTAATTTTCAACCCTCAAAATTTACTTTCTATTCAAATTTCGGTTTTGACCTAGATAACTTTCAACCAAGTAATGCGTTTCAAAAAGAGCAATTTAGTGATCCCCTCATTAAATCAGCTAGTATTTCTATTTATCCCAATGACGAACAATTCTATTGGATATTAGATGGTAATCGTGTGGTTATTGAAACCCAAGGAAACCATCTAAATTTGGGGTATCAGGGCAATAGTTATCAACAAAAATTGAGACAATTTGCTCAAATTTCTACAGCTTTTTTCGGTGTACAAACAGTATTTGCTTTTCCTACTGCCCTTACAGATTTAGCAGGAAACAATAAATTAAATGACTTAAATTTTACTCTCGCGACGGCAGAAATCGTCCTACCTCCGGGAGTTCAGCTACCTGATAATGCCAGTTTTAATCTGAATATTACTGGCTCTGATGGTAGTTTGTTCCAAAAACTTATTCCCCTAGCTAACGCACCCAAAGCAACTACAGACCAATTACTAGGAGGAGGTGCTTTATCTGGTAATTTAGATGCTAGGAATGCACCTAAATTTTTCCAAGGCTTTCCAACTGTCAATTTACAACCTTTATTAAATAATGGTGTTAAGTTAGAAGCTGGTAGTATTATTCCCCGTGAAAATCTCCTTGCTGCTGGACTGACATTAGGTGATTTTTTTACTAACCAGGGATATTCATTCAAAGCTCCAATTACGTCTCTACCTGGGATCAAAACTTTACAAGTTAATCAAATAAATAATAATGATCTTTTTGAAGTCCTTAGCAATCCCTTTTTAACGAAAGAACAAAGAGATTTTCATTATCTTAATTCCTTGAGTTGGTCTAACCTTGGACAACAAAGTCCTGAAGTTACCACTTCTTCGATATTAGCTCCTCAAAATCAAGCTTGGTATAGATATACTTTGAGTTGGTCACATAACCGCACATTACTACAATATGACCCAGAAAAAATTAGATTAAATTATTTAAATGTTTTTGCTAATCCTGGCTTATCTGTAACTACAGCCCAATGGCAAGATACTGATTTAAATCAGACTACAAATGCTAGTCTAGGATTAATATTGGGTAGTGCTTTTAGTGTTATTAATCCGGGTAATTTGAATGCAAGTATTAATGAAGCAAAAGAACAGTTTAATACCGTAAAAACTTTAGCGACGTTGAAGACAAAAGCCACATCTCAACAACGCAGACAAATGAATGAAAGGTTAAATAATACCCTAAGTTATAGTAATACTAATAATAGCCTTGCCCAAGTTTCTGGAAGTTATACTTTTTCAGGAAATATTACTTCAGATAGTTCCTTATTATTACAACTAAGAACAGGTATTTATCAAAGAAGTGTCCAATTTATTGAGCAAATAATACAACCTTGGACTGATGAAACTCCTGTTGTCATAGATTCGGTTTCTCTTGATGACTTGGGTCCAATGTTTTCTAATATTCCCAAAACTAATGCTAATGCGCCTCAAACGATTACATATACCTTTTTGCAGGCAAAAACTTCAGATGGACAAGTTTTATTTGATAAATCTTTTGTCTTTGATAATAATTTCGATAGTTTGTTTACAGCAGCTTCTATAATTGGAGGAGGAAAAATTTTTGATATAAACTTTAGCAGACTTCAACTGAGTACGTCTCGACAAAGGGAAATTGAAACATCTTCTTATACTGGAAATCTTTATTTACCAGCAGTGGAATTTGTCATATCTGGAAGTATTGATAATCTAAGTTATTCCCTATCTACAGGTATGTGGTTTAATCTTTTTCCTAATTCTGTACCAATGATTGATAATAATTTGGGTAAGTTAAATCCTAATGCTACCGGAGAAAGTTCGCTGGGTGGAATGTTAAAGTTTGCGACTAAAGCAGATTTTCGGAATACCTTTTATGATAAAAATCAACAATGGAGTACAATTATAGTTAATTCCCCTTTTCTATCACTAACTTATAATAATAATCCTAATCGTTTAAATTTATCAAGTCTTTCTATTGGTAATGTATTTCAGTTTGTGAAACCAGATTTTAATATAACTCTTTATCCCGTATTAAATTGTTCCCCCCAAATCCTCAATCCTGATGTTCAATCTACTAGTTTAGGTGATATTAGCACTTTTTTATTGTTTAATTTTTCTCATAAAAGTGGTTTTAATTTCAATACTTCTTTCTCTTTTGGTAATCAAGAACCTTCATATCAAATTGAATCTACCTATGATGTTTTCAAAGATAAAGAATTAGGGACTGTCACAATTGGTCCATACTATTCGACTTATTCTACAGCTACCAAAGGATTTGAAAGTCAGTTAAAAGATCCGGCTCTTGCGGTACTTTTATGGTGGAAACTCAAATAACTAAAATTTAGTACCTAAAATTTATATTCATTAAGTCTCAGACTTCAGTACCAGCAAGAGATTACAAGATTTTAAATATGTTCAGATAGCAATGATGATATAATGATAATTATAAAATACAAAAGTTTTGGTGATAGCTATGAAATTTTCTGTAGATCAAATTCTCAATCTCCCAGATATGAAAGTGTTAGATTTTCAAGAAATCGAAGGGGCAGGAATAATTATAACAATAGAAAAAGCTGTTAATAATTCTACTTGTCC
>NZ_LJOU01000138.1:0-10916 GCF_001672085.1 Anabaena sp. AL93
GTCAAATCAGCGGTGGGTATTGACGTAGGAATTAATAAATTAATTTCTTTGTCGGATGGTTCATTTATTGAAAATCCTAAATTTGCAACTAACAAAAAAGTCCGTCGTCAATTAAGAATCAGACAGCGCCGGGTTAACCGTAAAGTCAAGGGTTCTAATAATCGTAAAAAAGCCGGGAAAAGAGTCGCCAAACTACATAAAAAGATTGCAGATAAACGGAATGATCATCAATGGAAAGCAGCTAATAAAGTTGTTAACACCGCTGAGGCAATTGTCCAAGAGCATCTAAATGTTAAGGCTATGAAGTCCCGCTGCAAACCCAAAGGTGAAATCATTCCAGTACAAGCATTACTAGATACAGGTTTTACAGGTTGGTTAGCAATTGATGATCAGGATGCTATAACCTTAGGATGGTTACAGGAAAACCAGAAAGAAGATATGCAGACAGCATACGGCGAAGCTCAGTTTAATCTTTATCAAGGAACTGTATTTTTAGATGAAGAAGAGTTGATCATCCCAGTGTTGGGTGGAAATGAACTGCAAGATATTCTTTTAGGTGTACGTTGGCTACAAAGTAAGCGACTAGTAGCAGATTTTACCGCTATGGTGCTAACATTGGGTTAAAAAATTACATTAAGTTTAAGAAAAATCATTCCCTCCTGATGAAGTGATACCTTAGATGATTAATTGCCCAAAGAGGCAGATATATGAAAAGCTTTCCATTTTTTCTTGATAAAAGTAAGCAAAATAAGTTTGTCAGCTTGGCTACATCTGCAATTGCAGCCTTAGCCTTAGCAGGTGGTGTTAATGCTGTTAATGCCACTCCCATAAAAACACTGACAGCCAAAGAATTAACTTCTGTTTCTATTCCCTCTACTCAAAATCAACCTGTAGTTACTCAATCAGTAACTCGTCCAATCCCCTATCAATCAATGGGAATTGAGCCTTTAATCATTATTCCCGTGATTATTATTGGCGGTTGTTTCTTCTTTGGTGGACTGGTGGTTATCGGTGAACGGGAAGTGGGAATTGTGGTGAAAAAGTTCACCCTGTCAGGTAAAGGATTACCTCCTGGTAGATTAATTGCCCTCAATGGTGAAGCGGGTTTGCAAGCAGATACCCTCGCCCCTGGTTGGCACTGGGGTTATTGGCCTTGGCAATATGCAGTGAAAAAAGAGTCGGTAATTGTTGTCCCCCAAGGTCAAATCGCTCTGATTGTCGCCGCTGATGGGGCTTCTAACCCTCCAGAACGGATTTTGGGCAAAATTGTCGAATGTGATAATTTTCAAGATGCTCGGAAATTCTTAACCAAAGGTGGGGAGAAAGGACGGCAAATTGCTTTTATCACCGCAGGTACTTACCGCATCAATACAGCGCTGTTTAAAGTGATTACAGCAGCAAATGCCAGTAAAGAGGGTATGCGTCCAGAACAGTTACAAATCTATGAAATAGCAGCGGAAAAAGTTGGTATTGTGACTACTTTGGATGGTTCACCAATTGCCGCAGGTGAAATTGCTGGGCGTGCTATTACCGGACATAATAATTTTCAAAATGGTCAAAAATTTATTGACGCTGGAGGACAACGGGGTTTACAAGAACAGGTGTTATTATCGGGTTCGTGGAATCTCAATCCTTGGTTGGTAAGTATTGAACAAGTACCGATGACTCAAATCCCTATCGGCTATGTGGGTGTGGTGATTTCTTTTGTTGGTGAAGAACAGGAAGATGTGAGCGGGGCATCTTTCACTCACGGAAATTTGGTCAATCAAGGACATAAGGGTGTTTGGGTTGAGCCTTTATATCCTGGGAAGCACCCGCTCAATACTAAAGTGATGAAAGTTGAGCTAGTGCCGACAACAAACATTGTCTTAAACTTTACTGATAGAATTAGCGGTCAGCATGGGTATGATACGAATTTAACGGCGCTGAAACTTCTGTCATTTGATGGTTTTAGCTTTGATTTGGAGATATTCCAAATTATTCACATTGGTGCGTCAGATGCTCCGAAAGTGATTTCCCGCTTGGGTTCGATGCAAAATGTCATTGATCAGGTTTTGCGTCCCATTGTGGGGAATTATTTCCGCAACTCGGCTCAAGAATATACTATCCTGGATTTCTTGATTGCCAGAAGTGAGCGTCAAGTTGAAGCCTCTGAATACGTTAAATCTGCCTTACGTGCTTATGATGTGCAAGCAGTGGATTCGTTGATTGGTTTGATTACGCCACCGAATGAATTAATGCACACGCTGACAGACCGGAAAATTGCTGAGGAACAACGCAAAACTTACGAAGTTCAGCAAATGGCAGAAACCCAACGACAAATGTTAGTCCGGGAAACAGCGATCGCAGATATTCAGCAAGAGTTGGTAAAATCGGAACAAGGTGTCACAATTGCCGAGTTGCAAGCTAACGCACAAATTCAGCAAGCAACAGGTGAAGCTGAAGCCACTAAACTCAAAGCCATAGCGGAAGCTGAAGGTATCCGGGCGACAGGTAACGCGAAAGCAGAAACCTATCGGACAGGGGTACAAGCATTGGGTTTGCAAGGTTACACAGCGATGCAGCTAATGCAAATTGTGGGCGATCGCAGTGTTCGCATTATTCCTGATATCATTGTTGGTGGTAATAATGGTAGTAATAATGGTTTAGCAGATGGTTTATTGTCTATGATTCTTTTGAATCAAACTAATAGCAAAACCCATCTAGAATCGAAAATCCCTACACCTCCACCTCTTCCTAATCCTGTAGTTGCTAAAGCTGAATCTATTAATCATAACAGTTAAGATTCAGATCCCCGACTTCTTAGAGAAGTCGGGGATCTTGTTCTTGTGAATGTTTTTATTGAGAGTAGTGATAAAATTAAAATTAAAATTAAATTATGGGGTTAAATAAATGACAACAACAGTTGCAAAAATCATTCCCATAGAAGAATTTTTAAAGCTGGGTTTTATTGATGAATCACCAGCTTGGGAATATATTAATTCAGAAGTAATTCAAAAACCAATGGGTGGCGGTAAACACAGTTTATTACAAAAAAAATTAATAGCAGTTATTGACACAGCAACAAGTGACTATGAAGCTTTTCCAGAAATGCGTTGTAGCTGTGGAAATCGTTCTGTAGTTCCCGATGTTCTGGTGATTGCTACTGATCAAATACCATTAGATGAAAGCGGTGATATTATTAGCAGTGGGATTAATTTTGCACCTCTTTGGGTAATTGAAATCCTTTCACCTAGCCAAAGTCAGACTAAGGTAACTGGTAATATTTTACATTGTATTAAACATGGTACTAAACTTGGTTGGTTGCTTGATCCAAGTGAGCGTTCGATTTTAGTTTATCAGCCTAATACTTTACCAGATTTGTTAACTGGAACAGATAGATTACCAGTTTTAGAAGGTGTGAATTTAATCATCACAGTTGAGGAAGTATTTGCTTGGTTGCAAATAAAGAGGTAAATATCAAGCTGGCGACTCGCAATAATCAAAAAATCTGTATCTTGGGTAAACAGCACTCGTTGCGTTTTCTGAATAAACCCTAATTGGACTTCATCAGATTGAGTGCGTAATCCCACATTATTAGTTGTTGTCACATCAATTCCATAACGACGCAACCCAAGAGCGATCGCAGGATCAGCATTTTCATCTAAATGAAAGCGAATTTTTTCACTCATTTCTCAACTGTTTGAGTTTTTCTTGAAGACGTGAAGGATAATTTTGTTTCAGTACCTCAACCAATTCATCCTCTTGCACAGTCCTTGCATCAATTTCATCTCGATGATCAAAATAATAAGCCATTGCTGCATAAACAGATGCCAGAGACAAGTCATATTTACCAGCAATTTCTACTAGAGAATACCCTAGTTTTAAATGTAGAACTGCTATATCCTCCACCGCAATACGAGTACCAGCAATTCGGGGTTTTCCACTTCGGACATCAGCAGCAATTTCGATGTATTCTTGACTAACTAACTGCATCAATAAATTTTTCACCTCCGTCTAACTTAAAATTATAAGATAATTAGCGCGGTATCTCCACAAAATTGAGGAAAAATAGATGAGTTTATTAAAAGATCAGGTTGCAATTGTCACAGGTGCATCACGGGGAATTGGTAGAGCGATCGCTATCCAATTAGCATCTCAAGGTGCAAAAGTAGTAGTTAACTACGCTAGTTCCAGCACAGCAGCAGAGGAAGTAGTCGCAGAAATTACAGCAGCAGGAGGAGAAGCGATCGCCCTCCAAGCAGATGTTTCCCAAGAAAATCAAGTAGATACACTCATTAAAACCACCTTAGAAAAATTCCAGCGCGTGGATATCTTAGTCAACAATGCAGGTATTACCCGTGACACCCTGCTATTAAGAATGAAATTAGCAGAATGGCAAGCAGTCATAGACCTTAACTTAACTGGAGTATTTTTATGTACAAAGGCTATCAGTAAAATTATGCTCAAACAACGTTCCGGGCGGATTATTAACATCGCTTCCGTCGCGGGACAAATGGGCAACCCTGGACAAGCCAACTACAGCGCAGCCAAAGCCGGAGTAATTGGCTTTACCAAAACAGTAGCTAAAGAACTCTCTTCTCGTGGCATTACCGTCAATGCCGTTGCTCCTGGTTTTATTACCACTGACATGACCAGCGATATCAAAGCCGATGGTATCCTGCAATATATCCCCCTGGGGCGTTTTGGTAAACCAGAAGAAATTGCTGGCATGGTGCGCTTTTTAGCAGCAGATCCCGCCGCAGCTTATATCACAGGACAAGTATTTAATGTTGATGGCGGTATGGTGATGTAATTTGTCAGTGGTCAGTGGTCAGTGGTCAGTTGTCAGTTGTTAGTGGTCAGTTGTCAGTTGTTAGTTGTCAGTTGCAAAAGAATATTTTTCTCCCTAACTCCCCCAACTCCCTATTCACGGATTATTCTTTGTCCAAGGGTAAAGCCTAACAGCAAAATAATACCGACAGCAGTAGCCAGCATCACAGATAAACTCATACCCTGGACTTTCATAGCCAGTAAATTACAACCTAAAGTAATTGACCATAAGATAAAAGCTGCATTGCGTTGGGATAGTCCCCAAGCCAACAAGCGATGATGGATGTGGTCTTTACCTGGTGTACTCAGAGGGTTTTTGCCTGCCATGAGCCGGCGAACAAACACTTGAGTAGTGTCGATAACTGGCAACAGCAGAAATAAAACCGTCGGGATTAGGGCATAGATTGTATTTAATTGGAGTTTGCCTAAAATGCTGGTTGCTGCTAACACATAGCCAAAAAAGTATGCACCAGCATCACCCATAATGATGTGTGAGGGGTGAAAATTATGGCGTAAAAAGCCCAGTGCCGCCCCTCCCAAAGCCGCTAAAACCAAAGTAGCAGCAGCGCGATTATCAAACTGGGCAGACACGCCTAACAAACTGATAGCAGTGATAAAGCTGATGCCACCAGCCAAACCATCCATCCCATCCATGAGGTTAACAGCATTAGTGATCCCCACCACCCACAGCACCGTTAACGCCATAGACAAGAGGGAATCAATGGGTGTACCAAAGGCAACTTTGATGCTAATGCCATTACCAACCAACAGAAGTGCTGTTGTTACCTGCGCCCATAAACGCACAGATGGAGGTAAACCAAACTGGTCATCGATAAAGCCCACTAAAACTAAAATTGAACCACCGAGGAGAATCGTTAAGACCTGAGCTAAAACCCCTTGCAGTTCAATTGGCCGCAAGAGACTAGCTAAGACCAAAGCCGCAATGACACCCGCGTAGATTGCCAAACCTCCCGCATTAGGTAAAGGTTCTTGATTCAATCGTCGGGCGTTGGGTTGATCTGCCCAACCTACCTCTAAGGCAAATTTGCGAATTGTGGGAATTAAACGCCAGGTGACAACTAAAGCTAATAGAAACGTAAATACTACAGCTAACCAGCCGGAGCCGCTAGGGTCAGCAATGCCAAGGGATTTAAGGGAGTTTGCTAAGTTCATCTGCTCCCAATATAATCATTAGTTTTATGGTCAAACATAAGTAAGTAGGTTGGTGTTGAAAATTGTCGTTATGGCAAGGCAAAAGGCAAAAGGCAAGAGGCAAGAGTGAAGAGGGTTTGGGCGATTTTACATTTCTTTACACAGTTTGGTTTTATTGTGTTCACCTACTTATCAACTGTTAATATTAATCAATTTTGGGATTTTGATTGTTAATCTAAATTGGGGAAAGGGATTAGCACTCTTGGTCAGTGAGTGCTAAATTGTCTAATGGAAGCAATAGAAAAATAAAACATGACTAAGATTATTGCATTTAATGAAGAATCACGGCGTGCTTTAGAAAAGGGTATTAACGCCCTGGCAGATGCGGTGAAAATCACTTTAGGTCCAAAAGGTCGTAACGTCCTATTAGAGAAAAAATTTGGTATTCCCCAAATTGTTAACGATGGTATCACTGTTGCTAAAGAAATTGAACTAGAAGATCCTCTAGAAAATACTGGCGCTAGACTAATTCAGGAAGTAGCATCAAAAACTAAGGATATAGCTGGGGATGGGACTACCACTGCCACAGTTCTAGCACAAGCCTTGATTAAGGAAGGTTTGAAGAATGTAGCTGCGGGGACAAATCCCATCAGTTTAAAACGGGGTATTGATAAAACCGTTGAGGCGCTGGTAAAGGAAATTGCCAATATCGCTAAACCTGTAGAAGGAAGTGCCATTTCCCAAGTTGCCACAGTTTCCGCTGGTAATGATGCGGAAGTTGGACAAATGATAGCACTGGCGATGGAGAAAGTGACCAAAGACGGTGTTATTACCGTTGAAGAATCTAAATCCTTTACTACTGAACTAGAAGTGGTAGAAGGAATGCAGGTTGATAGAGGTTATATTTCTCCCTACTTCATCACCAACAACGAACGGATGACAGTAGAGTTTGAAAACGCCCGCATCCTGATTACTGATAAAAAAATCAGCAGCATTCAAGATTTAGTCCCCATTTTGGAAAAAGTTGCCCGTTCCGGTCAACCTTTATTGATTATTGCCGAAGATGTAGATGGTGATGCTTTAGCAACTTTGGTTGTGAATAAAGCGCGTGGTGTATTAGCGATCGCTGCGATTAAAGCTCCTGGTTTTGGCGAACGTCGCAAAGCTATGTTAGAAGACATTGCCATTCTCACCGATGGACAAATGATTTCTGAAGACATTGGCTTAAGCTTAGATACTGCCACTTTGGAAATGTTGGGAACTGCGGAGAAAATCCACATTGACAAGGAAAATACCACCATTGTGGCTGGTAATGCTGCTAAACCAGAAATCCAAATTCGGATTGAGCAAATTCGTAAACAGTTAGCCGCAACTGATTCCGACTATGATACCGAAAAACTGCAAGAACGCATTGCTAAGTTAGCCGGTGGGATTGCCGTGATTAAAGTCGGTGCCGCTACAGAAACCGAACTCAAGGACAAAACCTTGCGGATTGAAGACGCACTCAACGCTACCAAAGCCGCAGTAGAAGAAGGTATTGTTCCTGGTGGTGGTGCAACCTTAATTTATCTATCTACCAAGATAGAAGCAATTAAAAACAGCCTCACCCCCGAAGAAAGAATTGGTGCTGATATTGTTAAAAAAGCTTTAGAAGCTCCCCTGCGGCAAATCTCAGAGAACGCTGGGGCAGAAGGTTCTGTCATTGTTGCCAGAGTTCGGGAAACTGATTTGAATATCGGTTATAACGCAGCTACAGGCGAATTTGAAGACTTAATTGCTGCTGGTATTATTGATCCCGCAAAAGTGGTTCGTTCCGCTTTACAAAATGCTTCTTCTATTGCCAGTATGGTACTAACCACCGAAGCCATTATTGCTGAAAAGCCTGAAAAACAATCCGCTGGGTCCCCTGATGGTGGCATGGGTGGTATGGGCGGTATGGGCGGTATGGGCGGTATGGGCGGTATGGGTGGCATGGGTGGTATGGGTGGCATGGGCGGCATGGGTATGTTCTAATTTGCCACTTTCCCAAATCCATATATAAATAACCGAATAACCCACCCCTAAACTTAGTAAGGGTGGGTTTTTTTAAGCTAATTTCTACCTAGCCACTTTTGTCCATTTAAGCGATACACTAACCGAGATACCAATAAATCTAGGGTAATTTTACGCTCATCAATTAAAAACGATTCCAAGGTACTTGGTTTTTTACCTTCATTACAGGAAAATCCCTTTTTACCTTGAATATTGGCTTCAGGGAAATATACGTTAAACTGGCGCTGTCCCCCTTGCCAAGAACCGATAACTTGCCAACATTCTTCTGCTGAATTAAAACCAATAATAGAATACTTCTGCTTGGCAAAAGCCAGCTTCACATCTGGCACACCTTCTTTAGTAATTGCCTCTTGTAACGCTGGTAGGTAATGTTGCTGCATAAACTCTTCAAAAGGCTTATCTTCCAACGCTGGGGGCTTTTCCTTTTTGGCAGCTTTAGTCTCTGCTGGGGGCTTTTCTGGGGCGGTTGCAGCAGGATTAGAAGCTACATCTCCCGCTTGATTTTGATTAGTTTCTTCTGCCATTGCTCATTTTGGGTAGTCAGTTATTTTTATTTTGACATACCAGAGCATAGCTACAGCTATTTAGATATAAAATAAGATTTTAAGAGTAATTAACCGCAGATTAACGCAGATTAGCGCAGATAAAGACGGATGAATTAATAAGTTTCATGATTCTGTGCAGCTTGGCCTATCATTGGGATAAAATCGTTTAAATAGTAACTTTTCACGAAGTATGTTGGATAAAATGGGTAATGGGTAATTTGGGACTTTTAAAATCCCATACCCTCCAGCGATATTTCAACCACCTGCAACAGCGGGAACAATACTCACTTCATCTCCATCTTTGAGGACTGTTTCTGCCCCTTCTAAAAAGCGGATATCTTCACTATTGACATAGAAATTCAAAAACCGTCTGAGATTGCCTTCATCATCACACAAACGTGCTTTGATTCCAGGACAGCTTACTTCTAAGGAATTTAATAATGCAGAAATATTACTAGCAGTACATTCTAAAGTAGCTTGTTCGTTTGTAAATTTTTGCAAAGCAGTGGGAATTAAAACTTTTACAGCCATTGTTTAAACGTTAATTGTTAGTGAGTGATTTGCTTGGTAGGGGTAAAGCAAAAGCTTAATGGTGTCAACTTAAGCTACAGATGTCTTATTTGTTGGCTTCCACACCCACCCAGAAATGAATTTCCGGGCTAATAGCGAAAGTAAACTAAAGTTTACTCAAAAATTTCCGGGTTATTTAGTCATCAAAAGACAACTTCTGCTATTAGACTGGGAATATGGCTAACGCCACGCTACGCTATCATTCCCAGGCGGGCTACAGGTTTTACGTTAAGTTGACACCAATGAAGCTCTTGCTTTACCCCTACAATTAATTGGTAGTGAAAGGATTAGACTGTAACTTCTTGCCATTCTAAACGGTCAAGTGTGCGGGATCTTTCTAAAGCCCGTTCAAAACTATCTAGTTTAGCATCAATAGTTAAAGGTTCGCCAATATAACCTTGAATTGCTTCCTGGGTTTTCAAACCATTGCCAGTAATATAAACTACTGTAGTTTCATCTGGATCAATTTTGCCAGCTTCTACTAGTTTTTTCAGAACTGCAACGGTTGTACCCCCTGCGGTTTCCGTAAAAATGCCTTCGGTTTCTGCTAAGAGTTTGATACCTTCGATAATTTCCGCATCATTAACTGATTCAATATTACCGTTGGTTTTTTGAGCTATTTCTACAGCATATACCCCATCAGCCGGGTTGCCAATAGCAATTGATTTAGCAATTGTATTCGGTTTAACTGGTTGAATGAAGTCTCTACCTTCTTTAAAAGCTTTCGCAATTGGGGAACAACCTTCCGCTTGAGCGCCACTGAAACGGACATCTTTCGCTTCTACTAAACCAACTTTGACAAATTCTTGGAAACCTTTATAAATTTTGGTAAACAGAGAACCAGAAGCCAAAGGAGCAACTATATGATCTGGTAATTGCCAACCTAGTTGTTCTGCAACTTCAAAACCTAATGTCTTAGAACCTTCGGAATAGTAGGGACGCAGGTTAATATTCACAAAACCCCAACCGTGGGTATTGGCGACCTCCGAACAAAGACGATTAACTTGATCATAGTTGCCTTTCACAGCCATTAGAGTTGGACTATAAATCAAGCTACCGATAACTTTACCAGCTTCTAAGTCAGAAGGAATAAATACACAACAATCTAAACCGGCATGAGCTGCGATCGCCGCGGTAGAATTGGCTAAATTACCTGTACTAGCACAAGAAACAGTCGTAAAACCTAATTCTCTTGCTCTACTGAGGGCAACGGACACCACCCGATCCTTAAAGCTCAGGGTGGGCATATTGACGGCATCATTTTTAATATAAAGTTTATTTAGACCCAGGCGACGGGCGAGACGGTGGGAACGCACCAATGGAGTCATCCCTGTGCCTACATCTATAAAATTATCTGTAGCAACGGGCAAAAAGTGACGGTAGCGCCAAATCGAATTAGGACCAGCTTCAATAGTTTCTCGACTAACTAAGCTCTTGAGAACATTGTAATCATATTTGACTTCCAACGGTCCAAAACACAACTCACAGACATGAGTAGCTTTGAGTTCGTATTCTGCTCCACACTCTTTACACTTCAAAGCCTTGAGGATAGAAGTGTTCGCTTGGTTGAGGTTTGTAATCGCCTGAGTCATAATCTTGCTTTCCCTGGGTATCCGTCAACTTTGGAATCATACTAACACGAGGCAAAATCCACGTCAAACATACCCGACTATTTTTATCGGGTTTAATTAGAGGCAAGAGGCAAGAGGCAAGAGGCAAGAGGCAAGAGGCAAGAGGCAAGAGGCAAGAGGCAAGAGGCAAGAGGCAAGAGGCAAGAGGCAAGGC
>NZ_LJOU01000139.1:0-10773 GCF_001672085.1 Anabaena sp. AL93
TAATTATACAATTTGACTCATTGATTTTATTAATGAGTTTAAGTTTTAATGCTGTTTTTAAGTTTATTTCTAGAAGGATATAAGTTATGATTAAGTCTTGATAGACTAACAATAAAATTATATTATATTTTCTGCCAGAAACCACCCTCATTCTTTATTGCTTCTTATTGAGAATGTATCTGAATCAATTTTCCTATCTAAAATTTGTTTTTTTATAGATAAATGTATTCTTTTACTCATTTTTCATCAATTTACCTCCGTAATCACCGTTTGTGACAGTCAAGGGTGCGGAATGTGGGCTACAAATACTTACTAACTCACGCCGAATATAGTAAAAATAAATGGAAAAATGACCCTTACTTTTGACAGAAATACTTATAGTCAATTACTAGCAGAAATCGCTCCTCAAGTAATTGAAACAGAAGAAGACTATGAACGGTTTTTAAAAGTTGCAGAATATCTAACTTTTAAAAAAAATCGTAGTCCAGAGGAGCGAGCTTTACACAAATTGCTTGTCAGACTAATTGAAGATTATGAGGAAGAAAATTATCCAATGGATGAATCTACACCTCATGAAATATTGCTACATATCATGGAATCTAGCGGAATTCGTCAAGCTGACTTAGTACGCATTCTTGGTTCTAGCAGCGGTGTAGTTTCAGAAGTTGTCAACGGTAAACGCTCAATTAGTAAAGCACAAGCAAAAGCCTTGGGAGAATATTTTAAAGTGTCTCCTAGTTTATTTATTTAGAGGTTGTTTGAAAAGTCTAAATTCATACATAGGATTTGCTGAATAAGTACCCATTCATTGGTGTCAACTTAACGTAAAACATCTATCCCGCAAAGAACTCAATTCATCTCATTCCCAGTCTCTCACCGGGAATGAATCCTAGAAGGCTCTGCCTTCAATGATATTAGAGGCAGAGCCTCATCAACTGCATTCCTAGTCAGAGACTAGGAACGAGGTGTGGTAGGGATTTGAGCTTAAGTTGACACCATTAAGCTTTTGCTTTACCCCTACCCGGAGAATCAAATAATTAAGCCGTGTTGGGTATAAATATCGCTCTCCTTGAGTTAGAAGTGATATTTGGGGGATGAATTGACACTCTCCGGTCTAAAGACGCGGAGATTCTATAGAGAGTTTCAGTCTATATCCCTCAGTTATCCCAGTTTCAGGCAGGGCTCCTTAAATATTTGGGTTCTTGCCCTGATTTCCTTTGCCCTGGCGGGCGAAATCATATCTGACAAGCGTAACTCTCCGAGAGTCCCCCGGTAGCTTTTTACGTCTTTAGT
This sequence comes from Anabaena sp. AL93, assembly GCF_001672085.1. Lineage (NCBI taxonomy): Bacteria > Bacillati > Cyanobacteriota > Cyanophyceae > Nostocales > Nostocaceae > Anabaena > Anabaena sp. AL93. The sequence continues at coordinate 1,294 of NZ_LJOU01000139.1, forward strand.
GACAATTTGATTGTATCACGAATATTGAAGGCAATCAATTCGCCCCTGTGCGTTTTCCCCTTCGGTCTGAAGACGCGAAGCTCCCAACGCTACCGCGTTCCTCTTGTAGAATTTATACGGATTGCTTTGCGTTTTTGCTCCTGTGCTTTTTAATGACAAGGTAAATATCATACTGTTATTTGCAGTTTAATTGGATGATGAACTATTATTAAATCGTTCTCAAAAATAGAACTGAGATCACAAACCCAGATATGAAGCCTGTTGTACGGCTAAATGAGAAAATTTTGTTTTATGTTTGTTCATTACAGAAGCCGTCTAGACTGCATAAATGTTAGGATTGCCACAGAGTGAGAATCGCGTAAGAGAAGGAAAAAAAACTGAATGGCAGAATTTGAAAAGTCAATATCCTTTGATGGACGGGATATTCGACTGACGGTTGGCCTACTAGCCCCCCAAGCAGGTGGGTCGGTTTTGATACAATCAGGAGATACAACTGTTTTAGTAACGGCTACAAGGTCAGCAGCGCGGGAAGGCATTGATTTTTTGCCACTGACCGTAGATTACGAAGAAAGATTGTACGCAGCAGGAAGAATTCCAGGGGGGATTATGCGCCGGGAAGGTCGTCCACCGGAAAAGGCAATTCTTGCCAGTCGTCTGATTGACCGTCCACTTCGTCCTTTATTCCCCTCATGGTTGCGGGATGATTTGCAAGTTGTGGCAATAACTATGTCAATGGATGAGCAAGTCCCCCCTGATGTGTTAGCAGTCACAGGCGCTTCAATTGCTACTCTCATTGCCCAAATTCCTTTTAATGGACCAATGGCCGCAGTGCGAGTAGGCTTGGTTGGTGATGATTTTATTATTAACCCTACCTATGCAGAAATTGAAGCGGGAGATTTGGATTTAATCGTTGCCGGTTCTCCAGATGGGGTAATCATGGTGGAAGCGGGTGCAAATCAATTGCCAGAGCGAGATATTATTGAAGCGATTGATTTTGGCTACGAAGCGGTTCGGGATTTAATTCAAGCTCAGTTAGATTTGCTGGATGAACTAGGTCTAAAACTTGTGCAAGAAGCCCCACCAGAAGTAGATAAGACATTAGAAAACTATATCCGCGATCGCGCTAGTGATGAGATCAAAAAAATCTTGGCGCAATTTGAGTTAACTAAAACTGATCGTGATATTGCTTTAGATGCAGTTAAAGATAATATCTCTGCTGAAATCAAAGCCTTACCAGAAGAAGACCCCATTCGCATCGCTGCTACAGCCGACTCCAAAGCCCTTGGTAATACATTCAAGAGCATTACCAAATACTTCATGCGTCGTCAAATTGTCGAAGATAACGTGCGCGTTGATGGTCGTAAGCTTGATGAAGTTCGTCCTATCTCTTGTCGAGTTGGGATTATACCCAAAAGAGTACATGGTAGCGGTTTATTTAACCGGGGACTGACTCAGGTGCTATCAATGTGTACCCTTGGTACTCCTGGAGATGCCCAAAATCTTAACGACGACTTGCAACTAGAACAAACTAAACGTTACCTGCATCACTATAACTTCCCTCCCTTCTCCGTCGGCGAAACCAAACCATTACGCGCCCCTGGTAGACGGGAAATCGGACATGGTGCATTAGCAGAACGGGCATTATTACCTGTATTACCGCCAAAAGACAAGTTCCCCTACGTAATTCGCGTAGTTTCGGAAGTGCTTTCTTCCAACGGTTCAACTTCAATGGGTTCAGTTTGTGGTTCTAGTTTATCCCTCATGGATGCAGGTGTACCCATTACCAAACCTGTGAGCGGTGCGGCAATGGGCTTGATTAAGGAAGGGGACGAAGTACGAATCCTCACCGATATCCAAGGCATTGAAGACTTTTTGGGTGACATGGACTTCAAAGTTGCTGGTACAGATACTGGAATTACAGCTTTGCAAATGGATATGAAAATATCTGGTTTGTCTTTAGAAGTAATTGCCCAAGCTGTCAACCAAGCCAAACCTGCCCGGTTACACATTCTGGAAAAAATGCTCCAGACTATTGACACCCCCAGGGAAGAAACTTCACCCTTTGCCCCACGTCTGTTAACAATTAAGATTGATCCTGACATGATTGGTCTGGTGATTGGACCTGGTGGTAAAACCATTAAGGGTATCACTGAAGAAACAGGTGCAAAAATTGACATTCAAGATGATGGTACTGTCACCATTTCCGCCGTTGATGAAAACCGAGCTAAGAGAGCGCGGAACATCGTTCAGGGCATGACTCGTAAACTCCATGAAGGGGATGTTTATATTGGTCGTGTGACACGGGTTATACCCATTGGTGCTTTTGTGGAATTCTTGCCCGGTAAAGAAGGCATGATTCACATTTCTCAACTCGCTGACTATCGCGTTGGTAAGGTTGAAGATGAGGTAGCTGTTGGTGATGAGGTGATTGTCAAAGTGCGAGAAATTGACAATAAGGGTCGAATTAACCTAACACGCTTGGGTATTCATCCAGATCAAGCAGCAGCAGCACGAGAAGCAGCAGCGGTAAACCATTAAATCGCTGGTTGGATTTTAGATTTTAGATTACAGATCAATCGCAAATCTAAAATCCGCGATGCCTTGCTAGTAGGCATCGCTGTCGAATTATTTATGATTAAGTATAAAAAAATAAATTCTCTAGGGTCGTTAGTGCAAACTAATTAGCGTAGGGACTGCACCTCTTAGGAGTGATAAAAAATTCAATTGTGAATAAATCCGGTTGTTCGCGCCAACTGATGGGCGCAGGCCCTGCGCCCCTACTGATTTGATTTGGAGTTTACCGCCGCTAAATTCTAGTTGACATTAGACTTTTTAGTGCGATATAATGGTATGCTATTTAAAGTGTATTGATTGCTGCACTAGGCTAAAAAAGTATATCAATAATATCGGTAGCTAATATGGCCTAAGTAATGCCTAGATGCCAATTTTTTGTTGTTTATTAATGAGGTGAATATGGCAAAGCGCCGTAACCCGAAAAAAGAAAAGGCGCTACGAAACCAGGCCTACGCCAGAAAGTTTCGTAAACGGACCACCACAGGTAGAATGGGCAGAAGATTCCAACAAAGACCGCCCAAGAGTGAAGAGGAAGAAGGAACAGGCGCAGCAGCAATGGATGCTGCTGATTAATGTAACTGGTTAAATTTGACTCTTTCATATTTTGAATTTTTAGGGTGTACACCAGTACACCCTTACTTGTGTTAGTTGTCAGTTGTCAGTTGTCAGTTGGAAGAAAGAATGGAATTTCTCCCCCTGTTCCCTGTTCCCTGTTCCCTGTTCCCTTTATTTCACACTGAGTTGAGTCCGGGCGTTGACAAGAGCCTGTCTAACTTGTTCAAATCCTGTACCTCCATAGCTGTTGCGAGCTGCAACTACTTGACGTGGGGTTATGGCTTCATAAATGTCGGCGGCAAATGCGGGATGGATTTGTTGCCATTCTTCTAGCTGCAAATCTTTGAGCAGTTTACCAGCGATAATACTGGTTTTGACGACTTTGCCGACAATGTTATAAGCTTCGCGAAAGGGTACACCCCTGGCGGCGAGATAATCTGCGACATCGGTAGCGTTAGCAAAGTCTTCTGTAACTGCTGTTGCCAATCGCTGATGACGAAATTCTAAACCTTCTTGCAGTAAAATTGTCATTGCTTCTAAACAGGCTTTGACTGTGTTTACACTGTCAAATATGCCTTCTTTGTCTTCCTGGAGGTCTTTGTTATAAGCCAGGGGTAAACCCTTCATAATTACTAACATGGCTTGCAGATGACCAAATACTCGCCCGGTTTTGCCGCGCACTAATTCGGGTACGTCGGGGTTTTTCTTTTGGGGCATAATGCTAGAACCTGTGGCACAGCTATCTTTGAGGGTGATGAAGCGAAATTCTTCTGATGCCCACAGGATTATTTCTTCGGAAAGACGGCTGAGGTGAACCATGATAATACTAGCAGCACAGAGAAATTCTATGGCGAAGTCCCGATCGCTCACTCCGTCCAAGCTGTTAGCATAAACATTGTCAAAGTGTAATAAATTGGCTGTATAGTGGCGGTTAATGGGGAAAGTTGTTCCCGCTAAAGCACCACAACCCAAGGGGGAGATATTCACTCGGCTATAAACGTCTTCTAAGCGTTCCCAGTCCCGTTGTGCCATTTGAAAGTATGCCAGTAAATGGTGCGCTAAACTCACTGGTTGGGCGCGTTGCAGGTGGGTATAACCAGGAATCAAGGTTTCAACATTTTTTTCGGCTATATCAACTAAGACTGTTTGCCAGTTCCGTAATTGTTGGCGGATTTGTTGAATTTGATCACGGAGGTATAATCGAGTGTCCGTACCTACTTGGTCATTGCGAGAACGGGCTGTGTGGAGTTTTTTACCTACATCTCCGACAATTTCCGTGAGGCGCTTTTCTACGGCAAAATGGACATCTTCGGCATCAACACCGGGTTGGAATTGCCCTTGACGATATTCTTGACGCACTTGTTCTAAACCGTTAAACAGTGCTTCCCCTTCTTCGTGGGAAATTATACCTGTATGAGCCAACATTTTGGCATGGGCTTGAGAACCTGTAATATCATATTCGATAAGTTCAATGTCAAAACTGATACTAGCATTAAAACGAGCGATCGCTGGATGTAGCGCGGATTCAAACCGCTGACTCCAAGTTTGTTTTTCGGTCATAAATCTGAAGGGAGAGGAAGAAATTTGTAGATATTAGATTTTGAATCATACGCCGGATGTGAGTTAAAAATCTTGTTGTTTCATAAGCGAAATTACAAGGTCTTCAGTATCTAAATAATTAATCCAAAATCTAAAATCTAAAATCACTTTAACCGTAACTAGTAAAACCTTTGAACAGATAACCAACAATTATACCAATCAACAATGCCCAAATTTGCCCAGTTTTGACAAAGTGATTCCAAGAGGCTTGTACTTGACCTAGAAGGTCTGGGTCTCTAACATTACCAATATCAGCCAGAAGAGTAATATGTTCGTGTAAATTTCCTAGCAGTGGCAATAGTGAATCATTCAAATGTTCCATAATTCTTTCACCAAAAGGTTTATCACCTATTATTAAGAGTTGAAGTAACTAATCAAATCAAAAGCCACCGCAATTATACACAATCTTTACTTTCATACTTTACTATGTTTCTGCCGCCAAACGTAATTTTTCTGAAGTTCGTAAAATTTGCCCAGCTAAGACTGCTGCACCAAAGCCATTATCTATATTAACTACACCTATACCAGCGGCACAAGAGTTAAGCATTGTCAATAGAGGTGCTAAACCGGAAAAGCTTGCACCATAACCAATACTGGTAGGAACAGCGATTACGGGACAATCTGCCAAACCCGCTACAACACTGGGCAAAGCCCCTTCCATGCCCGCGACAACGATTAATACCGATGCTGATTCTAATACATGACGGTTGCTTAATAACCGATGAATTCCCGCCACACCTACATCCCAGAGGCGCTGTACATAAAAACCCGAAAGTTCCGCAGTGACAGCGGCTTCTTCAGCAACGGCTAAATCGGCAGTACCAGCGGAAAGAATGCCTATTTTACCGGGAAATCTGACTTCAATTACAGGGGGAACAATGGCACAAATTCGGGCTTGTTCGTAGTATTGGATACCTCTAACTTTTGGTTGTAATGCTGAATATACTTGTGGTTCAATGCGGGTAGCCATAACTACGGAAGTGCGGTGGCGCATAACTTCCATAATTTGAGCAATTTGTTCCGGTGTTTTACCTGGTCCCCAAATGACTTCCGGGAAACCAGTTCTTAATTGACGATGGTGATCTATTTTAGCAAACTCACCTACGGATTGATAGGCTAAGTCTTTGAGGGAGTCGAAGGCTATATCTGGGGTTATTTTACCATTGGCGACGGCTTCTAAGAGCGATCGCAAATTTTCGGGTTGTGTCATGCAATTTTGGATTTTGGATTTTAGATTTTGGATTTCCCTTATTCAGTCAACAGTCAACTATTTCGTAACTTTAATTTCATGAATATTCCAAAAAGCACCACCAAGAGCAGAATATTGGATACCTTGAAACCGATTTCTGATTGCTGATAGAGAATAAGAATTAACCAAATAAATGAAAGGTAAATATTCCTGTGTTAATTGTTGACTTTCGCCATAAATTTCCTTTAATTTAGCCTCATCAAACTCCTGTGCGCCTTGAATATAAAGTTCATTAATTTTCTTTTCCCAGTCAGCAACTTCCCAACCTTCAATCGGTTTTTGTCCAGCTTGTGGTTTTTGATTAAACATATGTAGTCCCCCTTCAGGAGACCACACATTAGCACCATCATTTGGTTCTAACCCCCCTGTCAAACCTATTAAACAAGCATCCCAATCTAAAGTGTTAGAAAGTTTATCTATAAAAGTATTCCAAGCCAATGGTGTAAAATCTACTTGAATACCAATTTTACTTAAATCCTGTTTAATTTGCGAACCCATTGACTCCCGAATTTTATTACCCGCATTAGTGAGTAAGGCAAATCTAACCTCATTACCTTGATCATCTACTAAGAGATTTTTTTCATTATATTGAAATCCAGCTTTTAGTAGTAATTCTTTGGCTTTTTCAGGATTATAGTTATAAACCTTTAAGCCTTTTTCCGGTGATAAGAAATAAGGACTTTGAACAGAAATAGGAGAATTTTGGGGTGTACCTAAACCACGAAAAGTATTATTCAACATGGTTTGTCTATCAATAGCATAGGCTACCGCTTGGCGAAATTGCACATTATTAAACCATTTAGATTTAATGGGATCAACTAATGGTTGATTTTGTCTTTTTCCCTTATTTAAGTTAAAGGAAATAAAGGAAGTGCTAGAACTAGGACCCCCATTATATATTTTAAAATTCCCTTGTTTTTCCTGAACTTTTAATAAAGAAAAATAATCAGGGGAAACACCAATAGAATCTAAATCACCGGAACGAAATTGGAGTAAGGAAGTATCTGTTGACTCCACAATTTGCCAAATTATTCGTTCAATATAAGGTTGGGGTTTACCTTGAGCATCTTTACGCCAATAATAGGGGTTACGGCGAAAAATTATCCGTTGACTCGTATCATATCTTTCCAGTTTATAAGGACCATTAACAATAATTTCTTCAGGAGGAGTATCCACACCCCATTTATTCAGAAATTCAACTTTACCATCTTTGTTTGTTGTTTTGACTGATTTCTCTAAAATATGAGCAGGTAAAATAGATGCTCCTGTATTCAGTAAAAAAGGTCTAAATGGTTCAGGGACACTAAATTCCACTCTTCTATTATCTATTTTTTTGACAGTTGGTAATTTGCGATTTTTCCCGACTCTTAAAACATCTCTAGTATCTGTGGGGATGTTTTCATTTAAATAAATATCATTATAGGTAAATACGACATCATCAACTGTTAATGGTTGTCCATCTGACCATTTTAAACCTTCACGCATGGTAAAGGTAATTTTGGTTTTATCTGGTGATATTTCCCATGATTCAGCTAATGCTCCTTCTATTTTGCCATCAATGGGATTCTGAGTTAATAATCCTTCATAGGTGTAACCAAAAATATTTGGTGATTCGGAACTCAGCGCAGCATTAAATGTTTTCGGATCACTGAGAATACTAGTTACTAATTGAGGTACTTGAGCCGCATTGGTTTTTAATTTAGTTGGGTTACAAGCGGTAATTCCTATTGCTGTAAAAGCAATGATTGTTATTAGTAATAAAAACCGTTTTGTGGAATTGAATATTTTTTCTGTTAATGTCATAGTTGCTTACCAGATATTAATTTTAGGATAATTGAGACTCTAACCAACCTAGAAAGTTTTTAGTATTACTAAAATATTTTATTGTTGCACTATTTAAAATTTCCTGTACTTCCTTTTTACCGAAATCTTTTGTATTGCCACTAATAAATACTTTTTGGTTATTAGGATGCTGATTTGCATGAGATACAATACACTGTAATATTAAGTTATCCATAAGATCATTCTTGATTAGTAATGTTTCCGTTTCTATGAAAATTTTATTAGAAATATCCTTGATTATGTTATTATCAAAGTTAATCATTTCCGAATTTTCTGTCAACAATTCAATAACTTCAGATAGCCTATCTTGCACATCATTTAATAATAGTAGATTTTCAATAGATGCTCTTTCTAAACTCACCTGAAATAAATCTGCATGAACAGAAATTTTATCACGCATTGCTTCATTAATTTGTTTCTCCATTTCTGCTTGAAATTTTAACTGATTTTGCTTATCTATTCTATATGTGTTAATAACCTCTACATAACAAATAGCTGGTATAGCAAGACGAATTAAGGGAGAGAGATTCCGCAGCAATTGTCCTGCCTCTAGGTCTCTTCCTTTTGCAACTGCCATTAAAAAATTAGTTTCAATGTAAAGTATCAGCACCTAAATTTTCCTGAATATAAGTATGTCCACCTTCTAGCAATGGTAATAAACCAATTTTTGCTAATTCATTATACGCTGGTGGTGTATCTGAATTCCAATGATATGATAAATCTCTGAGCCAAGATTTAATAAGTGTTTCTAAATAAAAATCAAAGATTCTTTTATGCGGGAATTCTGGATCATAATTACTTAGTATATCATTAGTTCTCAAGGAAATTAGGTTTTCTATTTCCTGATCATTATTCAATGCAAAAATATTAATTTCCTCTAAATCCACTAACATACCAAAAGGAATATCTGGCTTGATATTCTGCAAATATGTTTTTAATTGATAAATAGCACTTTGCCTGTTTAATTCTGTCTCTGATTTTTGAGCTTTTACCTCTACTAATAAGATAATTTCTTCATCTTTATTTGTAAACATAATATCAGGACGATATTTTTGAGGGGACTGGAAGTTGATAACTTGCATCTTCTTTTCTCCTTGATGTAAATAAAAATTGATTAATCACCACTTACCAACAAAACTACAGCATAAGCACAAATACCTTCTTCTCTGCCTGTTGGTCCAAGTTTTTCATTAGTTGTAGCTTTGATACCAATTTGATTTGGTTCTACTTCTAAAACTGCTGTTAATTTATCTCGCATTTTAGAAATATGCGGTTTTAATTTCGGACGTTCAGCGACAACGACAGAATCAATATTGCCAATTTTCCAACCTTGTTCACGAATTAGTTGATGGACTTGATGTAATAATACTAAACTATCAGCCCCAGCCCATTGGGGATCTGTCGGGGGAAAATAATGACCAATATCCCCCAAAGATAAGGCTCCCAGCATCGCATCCATGATGGCATGAGTAAGCACATCAGCGTCACTATGTCCTAACAAGCCGAGTTCGTGGGGAATGTGAATACCGCCTAAAATCAAATTGCGATCGCTCACCAATCTGTGTATATCGTAGCCATTACCAATTCTGATGTTCATAGTTAGTTGTCCTTTGTCAGTTGTCAGTTGTAAAAGAATATTTTTCTCCCCCCACTTCCCCCAC
>NZ_LJOU01000140.1:0-10499 GCF_001672085.1 Anabaena sp. AL93
GAATATACAAACGACATTGCGTTATCAAAAAGTTACATCATCACGAGCAGAGGAAATCGCACAACTTGCTTTTAATACTCTAGTCAAATACTAGAATGATTTTCTCAAGACTAAACAAGAGCAAGTATATATTTTTCACTTAATAATCTTATTTAAATTATTTAAGGAGAGTATGTATTGTACTCTGCCTCAGAAAAATAAGGTTTCCTATTTCTTAACCATAAAACGTTGCATATTGCAAGCATCTTTACAAATCTTTGCATCGTGTCCCATTTTGCGCGTATCCCGGCTAGACCCCTAACTCAACAAATGCGTTGCCAGGACGGGCAAGATGCCCATCCCACAAGATTGGATTATCTTTTTTGTGAAGTTCTCTAATTAAATTCGGTGATTAAAGTAGGTAACTATATGGTTCTTCCAGTGATTGTACGGTACTGGATTTGATGGCATCTAAATAACGCAGTAATAACTGGACTTGTTGAAGATTGGGACGATAGGAAAGATTGCCTTGTTTTTCAAATAGTGGTGGAGAGTTTATGCCTGTTTTCAGGGACTCAATCGCTTTATAATCGAGGTTTTCCTGAGAGTGATGGGTAAGCCAAAGGTGATCTGAAGTCCCAGGAATTAAGCCCGGTGGTAGTTCACCTTCTAAGAAAGCTAATAATCGCTGTTGACAGATGCGGGTATTAATACCACGACTTTCAAATAAGTGTAAGACTTCACCAAAGGATAAAGAACGATTGGGTAGTAGTTTTAGCAGTTCAGAAAACAGGAAATAATCTGTGTATTGTTGTTTGGGTATGTCTAAAACTTGGGGATGCAAAGGTAACATAGTTAAACCTAATGCCACGCGACTACAATTGGGAGTGCCATTTTCACCCAGGTATAAGTCTTGAATAATTTTGGCATTAGGCAGTTTTTGCCGTAACCAACGGTTAATTGTGCCAACGGAAGCTACACCACCACTGAGGACGGCTTGATTAATGGCTTCGGTGGGAATACCACGAGCTACTAATAATTTGTTAAGTTCTCGATTGAGACGACGGACAAAGGGAACAAAGACTTGACTTTCCAGGTCTCGGCGCTGTAATACCCAACATTGGTCGGCAAATTCTAGGGTAAAGGTTTCTTGGTGCTGTAAAATCAATTTCAACGCTAAGGCTGCATCTAATAAAGCTTGTCCCAGGAGGGAACTTTCTAGGCGTTGTTGGAGACGAATTCGCGCTTCTGTGTCTGGTTCACCAACTTTGGGTAATGATAAGGCTTCTAAACCCAAGTTAGAAAATTGCATTTGGTCTAAACCTGGAATCGAAGGTTGCCAATGCCAAGGATTTGTGTTGGTTGGTTCATGATGAGATTGCCCGGGTTGACGGGGTTGGCGGGATTTTGGTGGTAGTAGTAATTGACAAATAATGTCCTGTTCAATGCCTTTGCCAGAGTAGGCAAAATTGTGCAGCATGAAGTCTTTGTATGTCAGTTTTTCCAGATTTGCTGGTATATCTACCAAGGTCATTTCTACTTGCGTTGCGCCAATATTAATGGCTAAAGTGTTACCTAATAGGGGATAATCACTGGTTTTTAAAGGGCGTAAACCTTGATTTTCGCTAATTTGGATAGATTGACCATTAGCACTGTCTAATTCTGGCAGCAAACTGGCGATCGCTTCCTCGACAAACAAGATTTGTTGGGGATGAGAAACAAGTTCACTGGTGACAATCGCTTCCCGCACATTAAAACGATATTGTTCATTCCAACTGGAAGGACAAGTACAGATAACACCCGCGATATTCTTAATTACTCCTGAAAAAGTCGCTGTATTCATGCCCACAGCATTAGCAATTAAAGCCGGTGTGGTACTGGTTTGAATAGACCTGAGAGTTGATAATAACTTAGAAAGCGATCGCACTACCCAAATTAACGGACCTGCGGAAAACTCGTTCAATTGCAACATCGGCTCCCATTTTTGCCGTTCTTGCTGATAGGGAACTGCTATTTGCAAATAAGGCTTTAACTGTGCTGAATAAAGATGAGGGGAAAAATCTGATTCTCCACTTTTCCCCTGATGAGAACCTGAATTAGTAGGTAAATAAACTTCTGCGGGTAACCGGAATGATTGCTGAAAACTAGAACCATCAACTTGACTTTCGGCTGACCAATAAATTGGATAAACTATCAATTGAGAGCGATTTAATAAAGCCGCAGAAATTCCCGTCGTCCCAATATCAATTCCTAAATACCAACTGGCATCCAAAGTATCATTAGAAATCAGATTATTCTCTTCTTCATGGTAAATTGATGTTTGATTATTGGTAGTTGGAGATTGCTCCTCAGTGAGTGGAGATTGCTTAACATATTCTGGTTCAGCCTCTACATCTGTCTGAGTTGTTAAACTTAAATCTACTTCCTGACCCGAAACTATATTTACACTATCAACTTGACTGGTAGAATCTAACTTAGTTATAGATTCTCCAGCATAATTTAATGGTTGATCAAAATTAGCTAAATCTTGATCTAATTGTTGCAACTGCTTGGCATCTAAAACAATTTCTGGTATTTCCGAAACATCATTATCTAATACAGACAGCAAATTTTCCCTAGCAGAAGCAGCAACAAAGTTATTCAATACTAACTGCTGATTTTCTGTTTCTGTGTCTGCATTATCTAATTGATTGATAACTTCTGACGGTAATATTTCATTACTAGTATCCACTAATAAATCAGTTAAAACTGTAATTGTATCAACAGGATTTGGTTCTTTTTGAAGTTGTCCTACTACTTCTTTTTCTTCTGGCAAAAATGGGACTTTAATTTCTGTGGGCGCAGGAGCAATTATTGTTTGTGGCTCGTGATTCTCATCATCGTCTTTTGGTTCTGCTAACATAGCAGTGTCAGCTATACTAGAAAATGTTGAACTGTTAATTTCCAGTGCTGATAAATTATTACTGACCTCTTCAGCCGCAATGGGTAAACTTTCATTTTCCCTAAATTTCAGATCAGGAGAAAAGGAGAAATTTAACGATGAGGAAATTTCAGTATTAAAGAAACTTGCATAAAGTTCATCTACTTCATCAGTATTTGTTAACTGTAAATCTTTAGCAGATTGTGATTGATTCTGTAACAATTCTGTAGCCATATTAATTGGCAATATTTCCGCCTCAGAATTTTCTATAGATATATCTTCTGAGGTTTTTGATTCTTCAATAACCGAAGATTCAGCTAATGATGGTGATGTTGCCACAAGATTTTCTATAGATATATCTTCTGAGGTTTTTGATTCTTCAATAACCGAAGATTCAGCTAATGATGGTGATGTTGCCACAAGATTTTCTATAGATATATCTTCTGAAGTTTTTGATTTCTCAACAACCGAAGATTCAGCTAATGATGGTGATGCCGATACTATTTGAGGATTTAAAGGAGAGATAGAAGACTCATTAATCAAAACTTGCTGTTGTAAATATTGAGTCAAATTATTGAGGAAATTTGCCATTAATTGTTCACCCTGTATCCCCTGATCGTGCATTTTAGCTAATGCCTGAGACAAGGAATGATAATAGGCGTTAATATTACGTTCTAGTGCTTCAAAAACACTATTGACAGTTCCATCTAAAGACAGTAAACGTTGATCTAAATTCCGAGCTAAATTTGCTAACTGTTCTATCCGTTCTGCTGATTCTAAAATCGGTTGAATACCAGAAGTAATTGCGTCTAGGTTCTGGACATTAGCGTTAATTATTAACCCAGAATTTGATTGTAAATGTGGTACTAAACGACCCATGAGGACTTCTAAAAAATCAGAAATCATCTCCTGTTGATTAGGTAACTGCTGGCTTAATGAAGAGTTTTGTAGTCGCTTTTGCTCTAGTTGTCTAATTTCCTCAATCAAATCTGCTCTTTCTGCCAATAGCCTGGATAATTCTGCTTGTAAAGGCTGAAATAAAACCGTTATTTCTTGTTTGGTTTGCGCGGTTTCATCACTACTTGTCTCTGGTGGGTGTCCAGAAGACTCTAAAATAGATGGAAGGTGCTGTTGATTAAATTGTGTCAACAGAGATGAAAATCCTGGTGTGGGAGATGATTGAGTAGTTTCTGGTAGGACATCATTCTTTGATACTTCATCTTCCTCCAATTGCACTAAAAAGCTACGCACTCGTTGTAAAATCTCTTTTTCCTGTTGTCCTTGGTTAGAAAGGAACTTAGAAAGACCTTTAGCACTATGAGACAGTAAGTGATCAATATCTGCAATTAGTTGGTGAATTTCATCAGTATGGTAAGTCACGTTAAATTACCTTAGTTAAAAATGTACGTTGATTTGTAAGAGACTGACAATTACAAAAAAGGGAACAGGGAACAGGGAACAGGGAACAGGCAATAGGCAATAGGCAATAGGCAATAGGCAATAGGTGATAGGCAATAGGTGATAGGCAATAGGTGATAGGCAATAGGTGATAGGCAATAGGCAATAGGCAATAGGTGATAGGTTATAGGCAATAGGCAATAGGCAATAGGCAATAGGCAATAGGCAAGAGTAAAGAAGTTTTCAGCGATTTTACGTTTCTTTATAGAGTTTGGTTTTATTGTGTTCACCTACTTATAGCCATATTTACTGATAAAGACAGTGAAAAAAATTGTAGAAGGAATACCTTCGCCAAATTTCAAAAAGCCTTGATTCGTAGGTCATGTTGTTTACTTTAGCGTGCCGGAGAGATTAGGCACAACCCAAAAAATGCGTATTTGTTGCGCTGTCGCTCAAACCAACCTACAAAAAATGGCGAAGGTATTGATACGATTAAGGTTTAGCTAGTTTCTCAGTGTAGGATGCAGTTAATGAGATTGCGTGATGTTGGTCATGCACTCTCGTTGAGGATACACGAAAATCAAATAATACTTCTATATTAGTCAATATTGTCAATCAGTATTTACCACAACAGTGACAACAATCTCAGAAAAAAGGTTATATTAGGGGTATATTTTTACTTTTTTACATAACATAGTTAGTCCAATTTAAGACAATCTCTGTTACAATACCTTGTTCATTTTTTGTAGGTCAGGTTAAGCGACAGCGCAACCCGACGCATTTGTTGGGTTATGGCTTCGCCACACTTCGTGAACGTACCTCAATCCAACCTACAAATCAAGACTTTTTTCGATTTGGACAAGGTATTGCTGTTAGAGATGATTTTACTATGATGATGTAGGTTTAGAATCAATTACGTTCCACAACCCAACCTACCGGATAATGACTTTTTAGGCTTAACCGAGCAGTATTGGGTTTAGAATAACGATCTTAGTGTTGTGATGATAGCAACTTTAATAAACAAGATGCCCTGATGGAAGAACGATATAATACAAATAATGCATCCCATACATGGATGATTACAGCACCATTTTTTCAAGGCTTGCCAGAACTAGGCGTAGAAAAGGTTCTAACTCATCTTGTTACTCGTACTCATCCAGCTAACCAAGTAATTTTACTAGAAAATGACTGGGGAGGTTCTGTATACTTTATTATAAATGGATGGGTAAAAATCCGTACATACAATTTAGAGGGGAAAGAAGTAACGCTAAATATTATTGGTAGAGGGGAATTATTTGGGGAAATGGCAGCGTTAGATGAAGTCCCCCGTTCTACTGATGTTATTACTCTAGCAGAGACGACGATTGCGAGTATACCTGCTCAGGATTTTGTGAATTTGCTGCAAACAGAACCTTTAGCCGGCGTGAGATTGGCTCAATTAATGGCGAGAAGGTTGCGACAGGTTAACAAAAGATTACGTCTTCGGGAATCAGATAGTCAGTCACGGGTGGCTGATACGTTGCTATTTTTGGCAGAGGGACAAGGAAAACAAGAGAATGCCGGCACGCAAATTCCTAATTTACCACACCGAGAGTTAAGTAGTTTAAGTGGATTGGCACGGGAAACTGTGACAAGAGTGCTGACAAAGCTAGAAAAAAAGGGTTTGATTGTGAGGGATCAAGATAGAATTCATATTCCAGATTGGTCAGCTTTGGAAAAAACTATAGTTTAATTTAGTTGTTTGGCATGAGTATCGTTGATTCCCTACCAGAAGAACCAGAGCAAGATTCATCTCCTGAATCTCTTTCCCAACCCCGATTACAGTACCAACCTCTGAAGGTTGAAAGTACCTTAAGGATGGTGGAAACGGCTTTTTTAGCCAGTACGGCGAGTTTAATTTGGTTTATTAATTTTTATTTTCCTTTGGGTCCAGTATTGCGGGTATTTTTCCCTATTCCTATTGCTTTGGTTTATTTACGTTGGGGTAAACGAGCAGCTTGGATGGCAGCGGTGACTTCTGGGTTGTTGTTGTCTGTGTTGATGGGTCCGGTTCGGAGTTTATTATTTGTCATGCCTTTTGCCTTGATGGGTGTGCTGTTAGGGGCGACTTGGTATCGCCGTGTACCGTGGATTGTTTCTATTGCTTTAGGGACGCTGCTGGGGACGCTGGGGGTGTTTTTTCGCCTGTGGTTTTTGTCGGTGCTATCGGGGGAAGATTTGTGGGTTTATGTGATTACTCAGGTGACGGAAATTATTGAATGGATTTTTTTAAAATTGGAATTGTTAATGACTCCCAATTTACTATTAATTCAATTGGGAGCGATCGCTCTTATTCTTCTCAATAATTTTATTTACTTGTTTATAGTTCATCTTACGGCTTGGTTACTTTTAGACCGTTTAGGCAATCCCATTCCCCGTCCACCTCATTGGGTGCAGGTGTTGATGGATTATGAATAAGTAGGTTGGTGTTGAAAATTGTCGTTATGGCAAGGCAAAAGGCAAGAGGCAAGAGGCAAGAGTGAAGAGGGTTTGGGCGATTTTACATTTCTTTACACAGTTTGGTTTTATTGTGTTCACCTACTTAGTCATAACTATGATTTTTTTGATTAATTTGATGAAGATGATTAATTATAAAAGTCATAACTATGATTAATTTGATGAAGATGATTAATTAATCAGGAAAATCAGGAAAATCAGGAAAATCACAGTTTAGATATGATTAATATTTACACCCAAGTTCCCCAGGGTGAAGCATGGCTCAATCGTTATCGCGGTAAATTACCGATATTTGCCTGTGTTTTAGGATTTACAGAAACTGGTTTGATTCCTGGGATTTCTGCCGCTGGTTTGACTCCAGATGATCGCCGATATACGGCTTGTGCTGATGCGGAATTTCTCTATTACGGCGCTGAATATCAACCTAAGTACCCTCTGCCACCTTTGACTTCGGGGGCTTCTCCTGTGCTAATTTCGCGGGCGGTGGTGGCTAATTTAAATATCCCTGTTTACTTATTTAATGCCGGATTACCACATATTCCACCTGTGCCATTAATTGAGTTGGGTGGTGCGCCGGCAAGATGTTTAAGTGGGGGTGCGGCTATGAATGTAGATACTGTTAAACATTTACTAGCTGAAGGATTACGTTGGGGTTCTCAATTAAGTTCTCAATTAAATTCTGATAGGTATTTAATTATTAGTGAGTGCGTTGTCGGTGGCACAACAACGGCTTTGGCAATTTTAACTGGTTTGGGGATTGATGCTGCTGGCAAAGTTAATAGTAGCCATCCTGTGTGTAATCATGGGCAAAAATGGGATTTGGTGCAGACTGGATTGGCAAAAATTCCTCCGTCAGTTGATCCTTTAGAACTGGTGGCGGCGGTAGGTGATCCTATGCAGGTGGTAGTAGCAGGAATGGCGATCGCTGCCAGTCGAAGTTGTGGGGTATTATTAGGTGGAGGTACACAAATGTTAGCAGTTTATGCTTTAATTCAAGCGATCGCTCACAGATATGACCTATCTTGGCAACCCGCAGAAATTGTCATTGGTACAACCCGTTGGGTAGCAGAAGATTCCACAGGCGCAACAATTGACTTAGCCCAAAGTTTCAATAAAAATAGCATCCCCCCCTTGTTAGCCACACAATTGAGTTTTGCTAATTCCCGATATCCCCAATTTCAAGCTTATGAACAGGGTTTTGTGAAAGAAGGTATTGGTGCCGGTGCGGCTTGTATTGCTGCTGCTTTAAGTCGAAATTGGCAACAAAATCAACTATTAGCAGCAATTGAAGCCCAACTTGAGCAACTTAGCACCCATCAATAAACCCTCTGTTTGAGTAACTGTTCTTCTAAGGCAGCAATCCGATGATATGCGGCAGTTAACTGAGTTGTTAGCCGTTGAATTTGAATTTCTGGTGTTATTTGTTTATCTATAGCCTGATAACTCATTTCGGGAATACTATCAAGTAAAATATCCTTATGCTTCCATTCTTTTAACTCATTTGCCGGCTGCTTTTTTTCCAAATAATGCTCTATGGCTGGTAATTGCCGTAAAGATGAATCTGACAAAGCTTGAGATAGGCGCATATCAAGCCTTTCAATCACTTCATGGATGGCATTAACCTGCTGGCTTAACGTGAGAATTTGTTTTTCTAATGATTCCATTTAATACCTGCACCAAAAAAATATTTTCTCTATGTTATTCACTTTACCGACAATCTTAGTTATACTTATGAATTATTTAACTTTTGATGACTTTCATCAAATTTTAATGCCATGTATAGAAGTAAATCAATAATATTGATAAGTTGGGCAACTTTACTTTTCCTTACATATTACTCTTATGAGAAGCCGCTCCGCGTCTACGGTTTTTTCCCGTTCACCTACTTATCATCCGTAATTATACATATAGAACTATGGACAGACGATCTTTTTTATTAAGTATAAGTACCTTAGCACTTTCTCAGGCGATCGCCGGCTGCGGAACAAACCAGCAACCACTCTTAAATGTCCAATTATTAAAAAATTCTATCCCCGGTCAGGTAGTTAATCAGTTTCGGAAAACCGTAACTCAAGAGGGTAAATTAAAATTTACCCCAATTAATCAGTTGGAGGATTTATTTAAATTATTACAAACCTGGCAACAACCACCGACTAATAATCAGCAACAATGGACTCGTTATTTACCATTCAATCAAAATCAAAAATCACCAACTGCCAATTTAATCACATTGGGAGATTATTGGTTACAAACAGCAATTGATCAAAAATTAATTCAACCATTAGCAACAGCAAATATCAAAAATCTAGTTAACCTCAATCAAAAATGGCAACAGATAATTAAGCATGACCAAGAGGGTAAAATTTGGGGCGTTCCTTATCGGTGGGGAAATACAGTAATTATTTATAATCAAGAAAAGTTTCAACAATTGGGTTGGACACCAACAGATTGGAGTGATTTATGGCGGAGTGAATTGCAAAATCGCATTTCTTTACTAAATCATCCCAGAGAAGTCATTGGTTTAGTTTTGAAGAAATTAGGAAAATCTTATAATACAGACAATATCAATCAAATCTCTGCCTTAGAAACGGAATTAAAAGCATTAAATCAACAAGTCAAATTCTATGATTCTAAAAACTATCTAGAACCACTAATTATTGGGGACACTTGGTTAGCAGTTGGTTGGTCTGATGATATTATCCCCATCATCAATCGTTATCCAAAATTTGCCGCAGTTGTCCCCAAATCGGGAACAGCAATTTGGGCTGATTTATGGGTAAGTCCCACAGGTGTTAATAATGACAGTTTAGCATACCAATGGCTAGATTTTTGTTTACAACCCAATACATCTAAACAAATTGCCCTACTAACTAAAAGCAATTCTCCCATTGACAAGACTATGGTTAATGGGGATATTCAGAAGCAGTTACAGAATTTATTATTAACTGATTCAGAAACTTTTGCCAAAAGTGAATTTTTACTGCCTTTCCCTCCAGCAGTGATGAAAGAGTATGAAGATTTATTTATGAAGATCAAAAAATCCTAATTTGACAAAGCAAAACTGAAACCGACTTGACTTCGATGATTCATCTGAAGCCGACAGGAAGCAGGACTTTGAGAAAAATTGCAGGTGTACGTTGCTAAAGCTTCTTTCTGGTAGTTAAAAATTCGGATATTGTAACCAAATTTACTAGCTAGGCTACCTAAACGATTCACAAAAACATACTTACCAAAATAGTCTAATAAGCCCCAAATTTGCTGATTAACAATTAAATCTGCCCGGGGTGGTTCTGTTTGCGAGGGCGGGTAAACTATCCAATTATCTAAAAGTTGTTTTTCCGAGTTTTCCTTAGCCCACCATAAACTAGGAACTGTTAATTTTTGGGGATCAATAGTTTTAGCTGTGATGATATTATCCTTTGATTGGGTAAGTAAATCTAGCTGCAAAGGTGCATCAGAGGGGAGAAAAATATTTTCTGCTTTTGATGGGAGAATGGGTAAAAGCGAAGCAGTAAAAAACCCCATTGCTAATAATAACAGTGGTTTTTTACGGATAAATAACTTATTGTTAGTCATAGCTTTGATACTTGATATTTATTTCCCATAATGTTCATGGTTCAATCGAGAAAATCCTGATTGAAATATAAAAATTTTATGGAGGAGGAGTTCAGAAGTCAGAAGTAGGGGGAGTGGGGGGAGTAGGGGG
>NZ_LJOU01000141.1:0-10407 GCF_001672085.1 Anabaena sp. AL93
TATTGCCTATTGCCTATTGCCTATTGCCTATTGCCTATTGCCTATTGCCTATTGCCTATTGCCTATTGCCTATTGCCTATTGCCTATTGCCTATTGCCTATTGCCTATTGCCTATTGCCTATTGCCTATTGCCTATTGCCTATTGCCTATTGCCTTCTTCCTGACAACTGACAACGAACAACTGACAAATGAAATTACTAGTTAGCAATGATGATGGAATTTCTGCTTTGGGTATTCGTACCCTAGCCAACACTTTAGCAGCAGCGGGTCATGAAGTGACAGTAGTTTGTCCAGATCGAGAGCGATCGGCAACAGGACACGGATTAACTTTACTGCAACCAATTCGCGCGGAAATAGTAGAATCTGTTTTTCATCCTCATATTAAGGCTTGGGCTTGTGATGGTACGCCTTCAGATTGTGTAAAATTGGGATTATGGGCTTTATTAGATTCTCCACCCGATCTAGTGCTATCTGGAATTAACCAAGGGGCAAATTTAGGGACAGAAATCCTCTACTCTGGGACTGTTTCTGCCGCCATGGAAGGAGTCATTGAAGGTATTCCTAGTATTGCTTTTAGTTTAACCAGTCATACTCATAAAGACTTTCAAACAGCGGCTAAATTTGCCGAAATCCTAGTTGCTAAAATTGCCGCCCAACCACTGCCAGAATTGATGTTACTGAATGTCAACGTCCCCCCCCTATCTTGGGAAGAAATAGCTGGAGTTACTTTTACCAGACAAGGAGTACGACGTTACGTAGATGTTTTTGATAAGCGAACTGATCCCAGAGGTAAAACTTACTACTGGTTAACTGGAGAGGTGATCGAAGATGTAGAACCACCTATAGAATTAAACTTACCAACCCACATTCCCCTTGATGTTCATGCCATTCAAAAAAAATATATCAGTATTACTCCATTACAATATAATTTGACTTATGGGCATGGACTTAATCAGCTATCTGGGTGGGAATTTGAATTTCCCTAGATTTAGGCATTTTCATCTCAGCTAGAAAAAATTATTTTCAGTGACTTTACTGGATTTTGACTAGCTATTACTTAAGTAAATGTAGGAGTCTAATAATGACATTGAAGCCAAAGTGCTTGCAATTTTGAAAGCCGAGTATGTTGTTTTCAGTAATAAAATTTGTAAAATAGCATACACTTAAATCAATAAGAAGTCCTGTGTTTTCATGATTCCTTTGCTCAGTCTAGCCAGTCAACAATACCCATGTCTAGGATAGAAAACCAATTTAATGTGCAGTTTTGGGGCGTTAGGGGCAGCATCCCCAGTCCAGGGCTAGATACAGTCCGCTACGGAGGTAATACTCCTTGTGTCTCCATGCAGGTGGGCGATAAACGACTAATTTTTGATGCGGGGACAGGATTGCACATTTTAGGTAAATCCTTATTGTCCCAAATGCCAGTAGAGGGGCATTTATTTTTTACCCATTCCCACTGGGATCATATTCAAGGATTTCCCTTTTTTACCCCAGCTTTTATTAGTGGTAATAAATTTGATATTTATGGAGCGATCGCCCCAGATGGTTCTACTATAGAACAGCAGTTAAATGACCAAATGCTGCATCCTAACTTCCCTGTACCATTACAGGTTATGCAGTCTAATTTGACTTTTCACAATGTGCAAATCGGACAGCCCATCAATATTGATGACATCATTATAGAAACCGCTGATTTAAATCATCCCGGTAAAGCAGTAGGATATCGAGTTAATTGGCGAGGTAGTGCTGCTGTCTATATCACGGATACTGAACATTATCCTGATCATTTAGATGAAAATGTCTTGTGGTTAGCTCGCAATGCTGACGTACTCATTTATGATTCTACCTATTCTGATGAAGAATACAGTAATCCCAAATCCCCTAAAATTGGTTGGGGACATTCCACTTGGCAAGAAGCTATAAAAGTTGCTAAAGCTGCTAATGTGAAAACCTTAGTAATTTACCATCATGATCCAGACCACAATGATGATTATTTAGATCGTGTCGGTGAAGATGCTTGTGCGAGTTTTCCCGGTGCAATTATGGCGAAGGAAGGACTAGTTATCCCAGTTAACAAAGAATTTTATCCTCAAAACGGCTGGATTGTCTGATTCTAAAGGTAGGGGGTAGAAACAGCTTGATAATTTCTACCCATAACTATCCATATATTACTGTTTGTCCAAGTCTTCAATAAGTTGATCAACAAAATCCCTCAACCGTTGCTGCCAATCAGGGACGGTTTTAATTTTTTCCCTGACTCCAGGTAAAACCTTAAATTGCAAGGGTGATTTATCGTAGGCTACTTGATTTTGTGGTTTAAATTTAATCCGAGGCATTGCTAAATCTTAATATGTCTGATATACTAGATATCATAGCACAACATTGAAGGTCGAATCAATGCTTTTATCATTCAAAACTGCACTAATTCCAAATAACCGACAGATTACAGCTTTTCGCAAGGCTTCTGGAGTCGCTAGACACGCTTACAACTGGGCAAATGCTCAAATCATAGATATTTTAGCTACTCGCAAAGAAGGCGAAAAACTTAAATTACCATCAGCGATTGACTTGCATAAAAAGTTAGTCGCCGAGGTTAAATCTGAACACGCTTGGTATTACGAAGTTAACAAAAATGTCCCACAAAAGGCGTTAACTGACTTACGCCAAGCATGGGATAGGTGTTTTTCCAAAACATCGAAACAACCCCGATTCAAGAAAAAAGGACAGCACGATTCTTTTTATTTAGAGTCAGGGACTAAGGCGAAACCGTTAATTAAAAACGATGGTAAAAGAATTAAATTACCGTCAATCGGTTGGGTACGATTAGCCATACCTTTACCAATTACCGCAACTCATAACTGTGTAATTTCCCGACAAGCTGATAGATGGTTTATTTCTGTCAAGTACGAGATTGAAAAACCTCCTATACTTGCAGACAGACCGACCATCGGCGTTGACGTAGGAATAAAGGAGTTAGCAGTTTGCAGTAATGGTGAAATATTCAAAAACCCCAAAGCCTACCGCCGGATGAGTAAACGCATGAAACGTTTACAGCGTAGCGTTACCCAGAAGGTCAAGGGGTCTAATAATCGTAAAAAAGCTGTGAGAAAATTGGCTAAATTACACGCCAAAGTTTCTAATATTCGCAAGGATTCTATTCACAAATTAACCTACTATCTAGCTAAAAACCACAGCATAATTAAGATAGAAGATTTGCACGTTAAGGCATTTTTGAAGAACCACAAATTAGCAGGTGCAATTGCAGATTGTGGGATGTATGAATTTAAAAGGCAATTAGAGTACAAAACTGAGAAGTTTGGCAGTGAATTAATCCTTGTAGATAGATTCTTTCCTAGTTCGCAAATATGCTCTAAGTAGGTGAACACAATAAAACCAAACTGTGTAAAGAAATGTAAAATCGCCTAAACCCTCTTCACTCTTGCCTCTTGCCTTTTGCCTTGCCATAACGACAATTTTCAACGCCAACCTACTTAACTGCGGTAATCATCGTCATAAAATGCCATTAAAAAGCCGCGTTTATGTTTGTCCTGATTGTGGACATACAGAGGATCGTGACCTCAACGCAGCTAAGAATATTGACCGATGGTTTGTGGATATTTTTATCCCTGTAGCGTAGCGGTTCTTTTTAGGAACTACGGTCAGAAACGGTAAGTTCTACCGAGATTGCCTGTGGAGCGGGCAAACAAGATTGGAAGTCATTCTAAGACCGCGATGAAGCAGGAAATAAACACTAAGATTATTGCTGTCCAGATGTGTCTAGACTTTGGTAATTTTGGGTAAGTTTTATAGAACGGATATCCTCAATTTTCCAAATCCGACAAAGAAAAATGCACCTAAGTAATGGGACAGAATTAATTACACAATTGATTTTTCTGTTCCCTGTTCCCTGTTCCCTGTTCCCTGTTTCCTGTTCCCTTGCCCCAACGACAATTTTTAATGCCCACCTACTTACTATATGTTAGAGAAAAGACTGTCATGGTTTGAAAGTGCTTTACAAATAAAAGGATCAGTCATTGCGGCGATTTACAAACGGGTGCTTTTGTGTGGTGCTTTTGGAGTTTTAATTTCCATACTTTATCATCTGAAAATTCCCGTTTCTCAACCAATTTTAGGGACTGTTATTCCCAGCATCGTTTTGGGTTTGTTATTAGTATTTCGTACTAATACAGCCTATGAACGTTTTTGGGAAGGGAGAAAATGCTGGGGGGCAATAGTCAATACTATCCGTAATTTAGCTCGACAAATTTGGGTATCTATTGATGAGAAAGAACCAGAAGATAAAGATCATAAAATTGAGGCTTTAAACTTACTTGTGGCTTTTGGCATAGCGACAAAACTACATTTACGAAGTGAACCTATAAATAGTGATTTAGAAGCATTAATGCCAGATTCTAAATACATCACTCTGAAGATTATCAATAATCCGCCTTTAGAGATTGCCTTTTGGGTTAGCGATTATTTACAACAGCAATATAACCGTAATTGCATTAATAGTTATCAACTGACATCTATGCAGGAACTATTAAATATATTGGTAGATAATTTAGGTTCTTGTGAACGAATTTTAAGAACACCAATGCCGCTGGCTTATGCTATTCACCTCAAACAATTATTATTGCTGTATTGCTTCCTATTGCCATTTCAAATCGTCCAGAGTCTTGTGGACTGGGTTAATTTCTGCTTTGGTTAGCTTTACGTTGTTAGGTATTGAAGCCATTGGGTTAGAAATTGAAAATCCCTTTGGTTATGACGAAAATGATTTACCTTTAGACGCAATTTGCACGACTATGAAACGAAATATTGATGATTTAATCACCTTAACTCCTACTGTGCATAAATAATGAAATTTTAAATGGAACTGGAAATAGAAGCTATAAATGGTGATACTACCTCAACAAATGCTTGAGTATATTCATAGGGCATAACATTCTTGCCAATGATTTTGACTCCCTGACCTTGAGGTAAACAATTCAAATAATATGTTAATCTTTCATCGGGAGTTTCTGGTTTACTTTCTTTACTAATGCCGCGAGCTTTTTCTCCCACAACTAATAATGTGCGGTGAGGAATTGAAGCAATATCATGACTATAATCCCTTTGCCAAAATCTGGCTAAAAAAGCAAATACAGCATAACGCCCATTCATATTCTTAGCATCTGCCATGAGAGTATTTAGCCATTCATCATCAACGTTTTCACTGAGAGCAAATAATTTTTCAGATGAGAAAGAATGTAAAAATTTGCGGGTACGGGCATAGCGAAAAAAGGCATTACCTATGGGAGATGTAAAAATACTCCAAAGTAAGTTCTGTTGCCATTTGGGGGCATTTTTAGTAATAACTGGACGAGAGGTAGGATCAGATAATACTAACCCGGCAATTAGGTCTTTTTCTAGTTTCACTAATTCAATGGCAACTGGCAATAAAGCCCCTTGAACTACGATAATAACGGGTTGTTTAATTACAGTTTGCAAAAAGTATTGTAGCTGTTTTGCCCAGTTAATTGGTGTATGTGCTAAGGCTGGCATATCACTTTCACCACATCCCAATAAGTCGGGATTGTAGATATAATTTTGGTGATTTTTATCATACCATTCTCGGCAAAATCGTTGCCAAAATTGCCGTGATAAACCTACACCGATAGGATGAATTAAAAGTAAAGGAATGCCTGTTGCTGGCGAATTGATAGGTTGATGAATTTCGTAAGCACAGCGATAGTTTTGCCAAGAATAATACTGGGTTGGCAATGCTGTTCCGTTGTTGATTGTAGCTGATGACATGATGATAATTGGGAATGGGGGCTAAAAAATTATTTGCGGGTGAATGAATTGATATCCAGCATCTTTAAGCTTTTGATTGGATACCCAGGCATTATAGGGGCGGATGTTTTTATTATCTGCATCCCAAATAACTTTAGGTAAATTGTTTTTTGTCATCACATTATCAAGTAATTCTTTATTTGTCAGATGACTATCATCTACAAGATTATAAATGCCTTGTAAGCGATGCTCACGAGCAAATTCTATGGTGTTAACAATATCGTCAAGATGAACCCAATTGGTGATATCTTCTCCATTTCCGGGACGAGTTGTTCCTGCGGCTCTACCAAAGATTTTTTCCAGTTCTCTACCCGGTCCATAAATACCACCTAACCGTAAAATACAAATGCGGGTGTTTTCATTGTTTGCTGATAATAATATATCTTCTGTTTTTCTGAGTAGTTGAGAATTGCGATTAGCTGGGGCTGGCGGGCTTTCTTCATCTACCCAGATACCATTTCTGTCTCCATAAATTGAATAACTACCTGTATAGATGACTTGGTGAATATGAGGAAATTGGGGTAAGAGAGAAACTAGATTTTTCGCAGTATCTACATAAGTTTCTTCATAAGAATCTGCATTTTTTGCCCCGACACTTAATAAAACAATTTCTTGATTTTTTAATACGGCTTTCAAACTTTCTAGATTATTACCTGATGTGACAATAACTCTTTTTGCTACTGTTTCTAAAGTAGGAATACGTTCTGGGCTAGTGGTAGTTGCGGTCAGCATAAAATTACTGTTTGACTGCCAATATTTGCTAACTGCACAACCTACATAACCACAGCCAATAATTGCAATGTTCATGATCATTAATAGAACTAAAATAAATTATTTTTAACAATTACCAGTCAATCGTCAATAGTACAGGAATCCAGAAGTTTCTGACTAATAAGTATTAGTTTTACTTAAAATTTTCTGCCTATTCAAATATATAACCTGAGAAGGAAGCCACATTGATCATTAAATTTTGTGAATACAGCATTCCTATTTTGTATGTAAACTTGACTTCGGGAGTCAAAGAGCAGGAAGTAGATTCTCTCACATATTATGGATTATGGCTATATTATTAATTTTAATGGCTATAACTAAGTAGGGTTTGCTGAAAAAGTTGTCTGTGAGGTCAGGAGTATGGCTAACGCCACGCTAGGAGGTAGGGGCGCAGGGCCTGCGCCCATTCAGGAGTATGGCTAACGCCACGCTGCGCTATCAGCAAGCCCTAAGGGACTTCCAATTAAAAAAATACCCAAAAATTTCTTGTGGTGCGGGACGAATTGCCCGCTAATCATCAAGGACGGGCAGGATGCCCATCCCACAAAATTGGGTAATTTATTTTTTGGTGTTCCCTAAGTAGGTGAACGGAAAAAAACCAAACTCTGTAAAGAAACGTAAAATCCCTGAAAACTTCTTTACTCTTGCCTCTTGCCTATTGCCTATTACCTATTGCCTATTACCTCTTACCTCTTACCTCTTACCTCTTGCCTCTTGCCTCTTGCCTCTTGCCTCTTGCCTCTTGTCTCTTGCCCCTTGCCTCTTGCCTCTTGCCCCTTGCCTCTTGCCTCTTGCCTCTTGGGATTGTTTTCAGGTATGAATTATACCATCAGGCATGATGGCTCCAGCTAATTTAGCTCCAATCAATTTTACCAGCAGGCGATCGCCTGAACGAATTCTCGCTCCTGTCAAATCAGCGCCCCGCAAATCAGCACCGCTAAGATCCGCACCAATCAAATTAGCCGAGCGTAAATTGGCATCTCTTAAATCCGCTAAGAGTAAGTTAGCTCTAAATAAATTAGCTTCTGACAAATCCGCACCTCTGAGAATCACCTTGTGCATAAAGGTATCACTAAGATTAGACCCACTTAGATTGGCATAGCTCAAATTTCTGCCTGATAAATCCCGGTTACTCAAATTAGCACGACTAAAATCTTTACCGCTTAAATCTGAATTTGGCTGTGGTTGTTGATAAGTTGTGTGTGGTGGATAAGAGTATGTAGATGATGGTTTATTGGCTTGAGGTGCTGGAGAATAAGCGCGAGTGGGCTGGTTATCCCGTAAAGATCGCAGTTTATCACGAGCTTCATTAAATAATTTCAGCTTTTCCTGGGCTTTGTGTTGCAAGCGCAGATTGTCTTTAGGCAGACGGTCTGGATGCCAAACAAACACTAAATCTTTATAAGCCTGGTTTATTTGTTCGAGTGTAGCCCCTGGCTCTAATTCTAAGATTCTGTAGTATCGCTCCAGTTCGCTCGTCATGGTGTATTGATGAATATTAATTAATAATTGAACAAATGATGAGTTATGCGGTTATTTTTTCAGTATAGCGACTGATTACTACACTTCGTTTCGTAATGCCTCTGGCACGCTGCGCGAACAGAATGACATTGGGCATTTCTTTTTGTGGAGTTCTCTTAAGAGTTAATAGGGGAAATTTTTCACTAAAACCGTTCTTTTTGCGGGAAATAAATCTGATAATTTTCCTGCAAATTCACTATAAGATGTTTCCGCCTGCGTTTTGCACCTTCCCCAGCATCGAGCGGTAGTTAAAGAGGCTTGTTTTTGTTAGCAAAATTTTAGGCTAAAATGTAATGGTTAATTTGTTACAAATCTGCCTAAATTACTATATTCTGTAAACTCAGGTTTGAGTTTATTCTCAACTGAGTTCTAGTTAACATATTTTCCAAGCGGACTTTATATGTCCTTCTACCCTCAAATTAAGCAATTTTTCCTCGGTAAATCCTTACCAACGAGCGCCCATAGCGAAGAACGATTGAGCAACGCGGCAGCTTTGGCGGTTCTTTCTTCTGATGCTCTTTCCTCTGTGGCTTATGCAACAGAAGAGATTTTGCTCGTTTTAGTGACAGCAGGAAGTGGCGCTCTCGGCTTGTCTCTACCCATTGCGATCGCAATTATCGCCCTTTTAGGCATAGTTGTTCTTTCCTATCGGCAAACCATTCGTGCTTATCCTAATGGCGGTGGTTCTTACATTGTCGCTAGAGAAAATTTGGGTCTTTATCCAGGACTAGTGGCTGGTGGTTCGCTGATGATTGATTATATTTTGACTGTCACTGTCAGTATATCTGCGGGTACAGCGGCTTTAACATCAGCAATTCCTGCACTCCAATCTCATACAGTGCTTCTGTGTTTGATTTTCATTTTCTTATTAATGCTGGCAAATCTTAGAGGTGTCAAGGAATCAGGACAGTTGTTTATGGTTCCGACCTTTGCCTTTATTGTGAGTATTTTTCTATTAATTGGCATTGGGCTGTTTAAATATAGCACTGGGCAAGTTCCGGCAGCATATCCTGCTCTTCCTGCTACGGAAGGAATAAGTTTATTCTTCATCTTACGGGCTTTTTCGGCGGGATGTACAGCATTGACGGGGGTGGAAGCAATATCTGATGGGGTATTAGCTTTTAAAGCCCCAGAATGGAAAAATGCTCGGCTAACTCTGTTGTATTTAGGGGTGATTTTGGGATTTATGTTTGTGGGTATCACTTACCTAGCAAACATTTATCATATTGTTCCCGAAGATGGACAAACAGTAGTTTCCCTCTTGGGAAGAGTAATTTTGGGGACAGGACCTATTTACTATTTTCTGCAAATTGTTACCCTGTTGGTTTTGATGTTAGCTGCAAATACCAGTTACGCGGATTTTCCTAGACTGTGTTATTTTCTGGCACGAGATGGATTTTTACCCCGTCAGTTGTCCCTATTGGGCGATCGCTTGGTCTACTCCAATGGTATTATTCTCCTCAGTAGTTGTGCGGGAATTTTAGCGATTATTTTCAAAGGTGAAGTTAACGCCATTATCCCTCTCTACGCAGTGGGTGTATTTACTTCTTTTACCCTTTCCCAAGCTGGCATGGTTCGTCACTGGTTTCAAGGACAAACTAGCAATTGGCGTGCAAGCGCACTCATGAATGGGTTGGGAGCATTCGCTACTCTCATTGTATTGTTCGTGATTATTTCTACAAAGTTCATCTTAGGTGCTTGGTTAGTTGTAGTAGCAATTCCGTTAGTCGTGGCTTTATTTGCAGCCATTCATCAACATTATCAATATGTAGCCCAACGTCTGAGTATTCAAGATTTAGCACCCCGCAGTTATATCTCCATTCCCAAACCAGCGGTTATCACTCACCCTGCGGTAGTCGTGGTCGGACAACTGAACCGAGGCACAGTAGAAGCTTTAGACTATGCACGGACAATTGCTGATGAAATTGTGGCTGTTCACGTAGATATTGGGTCTACGAACCGGGAAAAACTTCAAGAAAAATGGCAAAATCTCCAATCGGATATTCCTTTGGAAATTATTGACTCTCCCTATCGTTCTGTAATTGACCCAATTGTGGATTTTGTTACTCAGTTTAAAGAACTTCATCCAGATGTTTTTACAACTGTGATTATCCCAGTTTTTGTACCTCGTAATTGGTGGGATAGTGTTTTACATAATCAAACCACTTTGTTTTTAAAGAATGCTTTACGAGCTAAGAAAAATCGTATTGTCACAACTGTTAGATATTATTTATAGGGAACAGGGGGCAGGGGGTAGGGAAGTAGGGGGAGTAGGGA
>NZ_LJOU01000142.1:0-10407 GCF_001672085.1 Anabaena sp. AL93
CTTGCCTCTTGCCTCTTGCCTCTTGCCTCTTGCCTCTTGCCTCTTGCCTCTTGCCTCTTGCCTCTTGCCTCTTGCCTCTTGCCTCTTGCCTCTTGCCTCTTGCCTCTTGCCTCTTGCCTCTTGCCTCTTGCCTCTTGCCCCTTGCCTCTTGCCTCTTGCCCCTTGCCTCTTGCCTCTTGCCTATTCCCTATTCCCTATTTCCTATCAATCTTTGATAAACTAATCCTAAAGCATCAGTATTACCGACATTACCGGGAAACAACACCACTGGCAAATTAGGAAACAGGGGATGATCAGATGGGGTAATTACCATTGAACAACCTGCTAAAATTTGACCGAGTAATCGGGCTGAAGTTAAAGCCAGTCCCGTACTCAAGACATCGTTAGAAGTAATACCCCCCTTACTGATTAGGAATCCTAGATCAGATGGTAAACCCTGGACAATATCCATAAGTAAAGCTGAAACTGTATTGCCAAAATCTAATCTAGTTTTGACATCTTTAAAAGCCAATTCCTGACGGCTAGTATAAACTACTGGCGTTTTACCAGCACCATGTACTACTTTGACATTTTCGATAATCTCGATTAGCAGTTTAGCAGATTCATTTACCCCATTCTCAAGTAATCTGCCCACATTCACTTCTATACCTACCGTCCCCTCAACTTTTAATAATGATTCTAACTGTTGAGTT
This sequence comes from Anabaena sp. AL93, assembly GCF_001672085.1. Taxonomy (NCBI): domain Bacteria; kingdom Bacillati; phylum Cyanobacteriota; class Cyanophyceae; order Nostocales; family Nostocaceae; genus Anabaena; species Anabaena sp. AL93. Next base: position 693 of record NZ_LJOU01000142.1, read on the forward strand.
GTCTTTTTAACGTGAGAACCAACAATAATTACACCGGGTTTACCACCGCGCACATATTTTGCCATATTTTCAGCAGCAATGGGTTGAGGTGGCAAGGCAGCCAAAGCTGTTAAAATACTAGCAGCAGAACGGAATAAAAAGCGTTTTCCCCGACTTGCGGCTGTTAATACATCTACCGCAAAGGTATTCAGATCCTCTTGATTTTCCCCGTCTACAACAGCACACTGATTATTCTCAAGTTGTAACAAACTTTCTAAACTACCAGCACGGATATCTGCGAGTAAAAATCTAGTAACATTATCTTCTTTAATCCGCCCCTTAGTTTTTTCTTCTACATATTTAGGCAGATAGCTGTAATTATACCCAAAAACAGAATCACGGGCAAATTCTGTTTCATGTACAGGAGTGGGAACATCATCAATAATTAGATAATGAATACTGTCGCGGGTAATTCTTCCCCCTTCAAAAAATGCTGGTACAAGAAAATGAGCATCAAAGGGACCGAGTTCTTCGGCAATCACATCAGTTTCTATGGGATAATGTCCCCGTAAGGTAGAGTCAGAACGACTAACTACAAGAAAATCGGCGATTTTTTCCGCTGCTAAGGCAAGTTTCAGGTTATGACAAACTTCTCTAGTTACAGATGCGGCTGCTTCTGGGGTGAGGGAACGAGTATTTGTTAAAATGAAGAAAATGGGAGCATCATCTTTTAGTCCTAAACGTAAGGTTTCTACATCCCAACGCATTAAGAGTAAACAACTATGGACGGTTTGTGAACCAGTGGGATCATCATCAAGGACAATTATTTTAGGTTGGTTATTCATAAATAAGTAGGTTGGCGTTGAAAATTGTCGTTATGGCAAGGCAAAAGGCAAGAGGCAAGAGTGAAGAGGGTTTGGGCGATTTTACGTTTCTTTACACAGTTTGGTTTTATTGTGTTCACCTACTTATGTGAATGGTGGTAGATATTCGACATCTAAAATTTGATCAATTGTGTAAGGGCAAATTGGAGGAAAGCAATTTAAACCATTTTTCTTCTTTGCTTGTCGGGCTGCTGTATCAAATGTTTTACCCCTCCCTAGCCCTCCCCTTATAAAGGGGAGGGAACTGGATTTTTATTGTTACCGCCCTTTGCAAGGGTAAAGGGGGGTAACAATGTGATGAAAATTACGGGATACCACTTTTAAAACATTCTCTAAGGCAATCTGCAATGATTGATTAAGAAGTTGAGCATATTCACTAGCTTAACTACTAACTTGTAAGGTTTGCAGATTAGCTAAATTATTTACCACTAAATCTTGGTTATTAGCAAGCAGTTTTTTATTATCGCGCAAAATCCGTTCACTTCTCAAAGCGCGGACTAAATCTTCTCGAATTAAGTAGGTTGACGTTGAAAATTGTCGTTATAGCAAGGCAAGAGGCAAGAGGCAAGAGGCAATAGTAAAGAAGTTTTCAGCGATTTTACGTTTCTTTACACAGTTTGGTTTTATTGTGTTCACCTACTTAGTTGTAGTGCAGATATTACCTGTTCTCTGTCGCTAATGTTACTTCGGGTGTTACCGGAGTTAGGAAATCAGTTTTCATCTAGGATTTGTTCTAAGGAAGCAATGGGGGTAAGGCGGAATATGTCAAGAGAAAGTTCTGAGCGATCGCTGACTAGTTTTCTTGCTTCTTGATGCTATTTATTGTATTTTAACTTAGTTTTGGTTGATTATCAGAATCAGGATGTCTGGTTACTGAGCGAAGTCGAAGTACAGGATTTCAGGATTTTCAGGATGTTGGTTATCATTTTTCTTTTGGGGATTTGATTATTCATTTTTGATTGAACATACATAATTTACCTTAAATTTCATCACTTTCTTTGTCTGAATCAGGATATCCAGGATTTGAGGATTCTCAGGATGTTGGTTATCATTTTTCTTTTGGGGATTTGATTATTCATTTTTGATTAAACCTACATAATTTACCTTAAACTTCCATCAACACCCACCAATCAAATCCTGTACATCCTTAAATCCTGTAAATCCTGATTCAGACAATTAATTAAATCTCATCAACACCCACCAATCAAATCCTGTAAATCTTCAAATCCTGGATATCCTGATTCAGACAAATTCCCAAAAATCAAATCCTGGATATCCTGATTCAGACAAATTCCCAAAAATCAAATCCTGTACATCCTCAAATCCTGTAAATCCTGATTCAGACAATTAATTAAATCCATCAACACCCACCAATCAAATCCTGTACATCCTTAAATCCTGTAAATCCTGATTCAGACAATTAATTAAATCTCATCAACACCCACCAATCAAATCCTGTACATCCTCAAATCCTGGATATCCTGATTCAGACAAATTCCCAAAAATCAAATCCTGTAAATCCTGAAATCCTGGATATCCTGATTCAGACAATTAATTAAATCTCATCAACACCCAAAAATCAAATCCTGTACATCCTCAAATCCTGTAAATCCTGATTCAGACAATTAATTAAATCTCATCAACACCCACCAATCAAATCCTGTAAATCTTCAAATCCTGGATATCCTGATTCAGACAAATTCCCAAAAATCAAATCCTGTACATCCTCAAATCCTGTAAATCCTGATTCAGACAATTAATTAAATCTCATCAACACCCACCAATCAAATCCTGTACATCCTTAAATCCTGTAAATCCTGATTCAGACAAAATGGAAAATGTGTGATATACTAAATTCAGACGCCAAAACCCGCTTTTTGTAAAAAAAAATATTTCCCGCCTAACGGCGGGGGGTTTAAGAAGGGAAAAGAGAAAGAAGGGCAGAGGGTGAAAGGGTAAGAGTATAAAGGGCTACAAAGTCCTGAACGAAGACACGACCCGAAAACCGTAGTTGAAGCGGCGAAAGTCACGCAAAGACCCATTGCGATCCGCAGACCGACAATACCCAGCGTTGCCGTTCCAAGAACCGCCGCGCAAGAGTTTATAGGTTGCGCTTAGAACAGTCGAGGCACTACCATCTGTAGGCGCATTTATATAATTTTCTTGATAATCATCTTGACACCATTCCAAGACATTCCCGTGCATATCGTACAAACCAAAAGCGTTAGGGGGAAAAGTTCCTACATCTGTTGTTTGTTGGCGATATTGACCTTTGGGAGCAGAAGCGTAAGGATAATTGCCATCATAGTTTACCAGTTCTGGAGTAATACTTTCACCAAAATAAAATGGTGTAGTAGTTCCGGCACGACAAGCATACTCCCATTCCGCCTCACTGGGTAATCTGTATTTTTTTCCTGTTCTTTGACTGAGCTTTTGACAAAATGCAACTGCATCATCCCAACTAACATTTTCAACTGGACGGTTATTGCCTTTAAAATTAGCAGGATTATTTCCCATAATAGCTTGATACTGCGCCTGTGTCAATTCATATTTCCCCATACAGAAACTCGGAACAGTTACTTGGTGTTTGGGACTTTCATCTGAATCTCGTTCTGCTTCATTTGCGGGTGAACCCATCATAAATGTTCCCCCTGGGATTTCCACCATTTCCAACAAAACACCGTTTCCTAAGTCTTCTGTGAAGTATTTTGCACTGGCGTTGCGGCGGTTGGTGATGCTTCCAGTTGCGTCTGTGGTGACAACTTCAAAACTGAAGGTTTGAAGTGGGGGAGTAGTAATTTTTGGTGTTGGTTCTGGTGTTGGATTTGGAGTATTTGGAGAAGTTGTAATTTTTGGTGTTGAGGTTTGATTTTTATTTCCAGAAAATAAATTTTGTCCTACAACTGCGATAACAGCACCACCAACAACTAAACTCACAGTTTGAATAAAATCTCGACGAGTTGTATTTTTCTGCTTCTGAGAAATTGGTTTTGGTTGATATTTAATAGGTTGAGGTTGTAGTTGAGGTTTTGGAGGTGGTGGTTGTAAAGCTTTTTCTATTTTCGCTATCCTTTGTAAAATCTCTTGGGTATTTTGAGGACGATCCTTGTATAAAGTTTGCATCATCTCATCTAGCAAATCTGCCAACATTTTTGATATTTGCGGTGCATAATTACGCCAATTTAATGTCGCATGATAAGAATCATACATTTCTTGATCAAGTGGTTCTTTACCCGTGAGTAAATAAACAAATGTCCGTCCTAAAGCAAAGAAATCAGATTGCATTACAGCGTTACCAGTCAATTGTTCCGAAGGTGTGTAACCGGGAGAATTAAATCCGGTAACTCCACCTTGCTGAATCATGACTGTGTTTGTCACCTCTCTAACTGTGCCAAAATCAATTAATACTAATTGAGTATCTCCAGCCCTCAACATGACGTTAGATGGTTTGATATCTCGGTGAAAAAAGTTTTTATTATGGACTTGTTCTAAAATAATCAGTAAATCTTTCAACCATTCTATTGCTGTAGTTTGATTAATGAGACGCAAACTATTTTTTTTCATATACTCATGTAAGTTTTCTCCCTCAATCTTTTCCATTACGAAACAATGAATTGGGGTTTTGCTGTTGCGAGAATAATGTTCAAAATAAGCGCCTGGTTCTACTTTGGGAATACTCGGATGATTAAGTTGACTTAAAACTTCGGCTTCTTGTTTAAATGCTTCTATGGCTTTCTGGCTATTATTAGTTAAGACTTTGAGAACTTTGGTTTTATTGGTTCTGACTTCATTGATTTCAAATGTATCACCAAAACCACCACCTCCTAGCCTAACTACTACCCGATAGCGGTTTTGTAGCAACAACCCTGAACCACAGGTTTCACAAAAGAGGAGATTATCTGGATTTTGCGGCTTTGAGCAGCTAGGATTGATGCACAGGCTCATAATCTTGGTAAGTAGCACATTTATCCGATATTCTACCTTAATTTACTCAAAATAAGCAGCACATTGGTAGGGTGCGTCAGACTGGATAAATCCTGCAAATAAACAGATTGTTGATATCTGACGCACCATAGAACAGATTTTTAGAGATGCAGGAGTTAGAAACCGCGTCTACACAGACAAAACTCACCTGCGTGGGTTAAATTAATATTTTGTGAAGCTGGATTGAGGGCGATCGCCTATGATAGAAAGTATATAAATCACAAGTTAGGTTAAAATCAACAAACTTTACCTAAAATATACTATGCTGAAATGTTCATGCACATCATCGTGAATTTGTACAGCGCGCAAGTCCTAACGCCATATTATTTTTGACTTTTGACTTTTGACTTCCGCCTTGGGGTACTAGCGTTATATTGGTAAACCCAGCCAAAAAATCAGGAGCAGATTTAACTCCCAAAATAATTTTTGTAACAATTGCTACAATTTTTTAAATTGCCCTGGAAATGAATTGAATTAAGTTGATAGTATATTTATCAAGCATGAATAATTAATAAAACTTTAACTATCTATTGAGGCAAATGACAGCTACTCAGCGAAGAAAGTGCTATGGTGAAGGGAAATAATTGGGCATTTACAAGTGACACTCACCTAAGTGTTACATACTTGGATTGTTCTGTAAAAAAAACTGATCAACTCGAACCGTATTTGTTAACCGACAAATAAAATATCTAACTGATCATTAACAAAAAACCAAAGGTAGATGAATTATCAAGGTTATTAGGATAAAAAAACTAGCAAACATCAGAAAATTCTGATTGATAAACTGTCAAAAACACAACTATTTCAGCTAATATACATGAACCAATCTGCGAAACGTTACTCACCGCTCCAAGCTGCCCTGATTGGTGGAGCGATCGCCACAACTGCTACTATATCTGTATTTGGTCAAGCTTGGACACGCTGCGTTCATGCTGCTTTACAAGATAGTCCGAAAGCATTAGTTGACCAAGTTTGGCAGTTGGTGAATCGTGAATATGTTGATGGAAAATTTAACCAACAAGATTGGCAAGCGGTCAGGCAAAGTCTATTAAGTAAAGACTATACTTCTAAAGACGAGGCTTATGTAGCAATCCGCGAGGCTTTACAAAAGCTAGGTGATCCCTACACCCGGTTTATGAACCCCAAACAATATGAATCCCTGACAAACCAAACATCTGGGGAAGTGTCCGGGATTGGGATTCGGATGCAAGTTAACGAAAAAACCAAACGCCTCACGGTTATAGAAGCCATAGAAAACTCTCCAGCCCTCAAAGCTGGACTGAAATCAGGCGATGAGATTTTGGCAATAGATGGCAAATCTACCCTAAAAATGACAGTAGAAGATGCCTCAAAATTGATTCGTGGTCAAATAGGTACTTCTGTCAGCTTAGATTTAGAAAGACCAAATAACAAATTCAACGTTAAATTAACAAGGGCAACTATAGAAGTTCCCACAGTCCGGTATACCCTCAAACAAGAATCTGGTCGCCGAGTAGGATATATTCGGTTACAAGAATTTAGCTCCCATGCGGCGGATCAAATGCGGGTAGCTATTCGCACTTTAAAAGCCCAAAAAGTTGATTCCTACGTTTTAGATTTGCGAGGTAATCCTGGTGGTTTATTAAATGCGAGTATAGAAATCGCCCGGATGTGGCTAGATGATGGTCATATCGTCAAAACCGTAGACCGCAAAGGATCAAGCTCTCAAACAAAAGCCAATCAGACAGCAATTACCAAGCTACCTTTAGCAATTTTAGTTGACGGTAATTCCGCTAGTGCTAGTGAAATCCTCACTGGCGCACTCAAAGATAATAAACGGGCTGTAGTTGTTGGTAGTCAAACCTTCGGTAAGGCTTTGGTACAGTCAGTCCATGAACTAGGAGATGGTTCAGGTTTAGCTGTGACTATTGCCCATTACTATACACCAAATGGTACAGACATCAATCATAAAGGAATTGCTCCCGATATCAAGCTGGACTTGACCCAAACTCAAGAACGCCAATTAGCTTCTAATCCGAATTTAATTGGTACAAATAGCGATCCCCAATATACCCGTGCTATTGCTGTTCTTTCTAATGGCAAACTAGCACAATCAGTGACAAATCAAAATCCTCAGTCTATTAGTGTCAATGCGAAAGACTTGAAGTTTTAGCATTCATTGTAGGTTGGGTTCAGCCCACAACCCAACCTAAGAATCAAGAGTTAATGAATAAATTGCCTATCTTCTTCTGCTACCGAAACCGGAAGAACGACGACTGGAAGAACGTCCACCACTACCAAAACTACTACCAGAATTGCGTCGGGTAGAGCTAGAGTTACCAGAAGGACGAAGGGTACTACCACCAAAACCAGAACCAGAAGCTCGTCCAGTGGAGGTGCGGTTTGCGGTTCCTGAAGAGGAATTTCTGATGTTTCCTGTGGTGCGGAAAGCCGTGCGATTTCTCACTGCTGCGGGTGGTTCATTGTAGCGAGAACGGTAACTAGAAACAGCCGAGTCATAGTTAGAACCATAGCCACCGTAACCATTCATGATTCCACCGGGCTGATACACGGGGGGAACATAATATTGAGGTCTAAATAACATACTACTAATAGCTTGTCCCGCAACATTACCAACTAAAGCTCCGGCAAAAGGGGCCCAAAAACTACTTTGCTGACGGACAATTACAGTTTCCGGTTGTCCGGTTTGGGGATTGTTTCTGGTTTCAGTGACATTATGGACGTACTCAAGTTTGAAGTCTTCAGTCATGTATAAGATTGGCTGACTATTTTCTACTTTTAAGTAAGTTTTCTTACCTGCTTTGATTTCATCATCAGTCAATCGTGCCATTTGTAGCTTTTCTGTGGCAAAGCTGGGGGGATTGTTATTGAGTAAAAACAAGGTATACTCACCATTGGCATCGTTGTATGTACCCTGTTGTACTTCATACTGACCATCATTTAACTTGGTGGGAGTAGCGGTTTGGCTAACGTTCTTACTTGAGGAATTAGCGTCGTTTCCTCCTCCACAAGCGACAGTTGTTAAGCACAAGGTCAAGGCTAAACAAACAATCGTAAATTTACGTAGTATGCTAATCATCATCGTGTTTATGTTTGTTTTCGGGTACTCATTACAGAGTGAACTACCCACACTGACCTGACGGTACAGTGTCGGCTTCCTGTCCAGCAAAAAACACAGTAGTAGACTTCTTGCGTCCTCTATTACTGCGACTTACTTCTGGGCGACAGGCTTCTTGATGAAGTTGTTCATGGGGGAAACCCCCAAGACCACACTTCATCGCTTTATCCCCCGTTCCAGAGGTCAAAATTCGTAGTCCCTCATCTCTGAGGTTTATCGCTGCATTAATGTCTCTATCATGCTTGGTCTGACACTTCTCGCAAGTCCAAAATCTTATATCTAGTGGCAAACTTCCCACTTGATTAAGGCATACATGACAAGTTTTTGATGACGGGAAGAATCTATCAACTTCTTGATAAATTTTGCCTTCATTTTCTGCTTTGTATTTAAGCATGGTACAAAACATTCCCCAACCAACTTGTTGAATAGATTTGGCTAGGCAGTGATTTTGCATCATGCCCTTAACATGAAGATTTTCTACCACAATAACTTGGTTTTCGTTAACTATCCTACGAGATAGTTTATGGAGAAAATCTTCTCTACAATTAGTTATCTTTCTATGGACTCTAGCAACTTTCTTTCTAGTTTTATTGCGGTTATTAGAGCCTTTTTGTTTTCTGGATAATTGCTGTTGTTTTATTTTTAAGTTCTTCTCATGTTTATTCAGTATCCGAGGGTTATCAAATTTAGAACCATCACTGGTAATTGCAAAATGAGTTAGCCCCAAATCAATACCTATTGCTTTGCCTTCTGCAATTAACTCTGGTTTATCTTTGCCATCTTCAAATAAAATTGCAGCAAAATATTGTTCACTACAATTTTTGGTGATGGTTACGGTTTTAATTTTCCCTTCAATCTCTCGATGAATAATTGCTGATACTTTCCCTATTTTTGGTAGGATTAATTGATGATCAGCAATTTTAACATTTTGAGGATATTGAATAGACTGCTTACCATGCTTAGATTTAAACTTGGGGTATTTAGCTCTTTTTTCAAAGAAATTGTTAAATGCAACTCCCAGGTTTAAACAGACTTGTTGCAAGCACTGAGAATAGGTTAAAGATAGCCACTCATGTTCTTTCTTTAGTTGAGGAATTATCTTTTTAACTTCGTATCCAGACAATCCTTTACCTGTCTCTTTATAAGTTTCGTTCATCAAATTCAAAAAATAATTCCATAGCCAACGACAGCTACCAAAAGCTTGTGCTAATGATTGCTGTTGTTGGGCATTTGGATATAATCTGACTTTGACAATTTTGAGCATATTAGAGTGAAAAGTATTTATTACGAAATAGTGTAACACAAGATTTGTGAATTGCCTCCATGTTTTTCTCCCTTGCTGTCGCTTTGGTCGAAAAACCGTCTAATTCCCACCAGGAGATTGCGGGAAGGCTGGGAGCCGCGTCTCTTTAGAGCGCGGGGGAAAGCCTACTCGTGCGGTTTTAACCGCGTCCAATATTCTCAACCATGATGCGGGTCATTAATATATCTTTCTATAGTATCAGCAGCAACGTTTCCAGCAGTTGAAAAGAAATAGCTGCTAGTCCAAAGTGACGGTAGCTTTTTTAATTCTGGGAACTCTTTTCTTAGGTAATTAGATGAGCGTCCTTTAAATGCTTTAACTACCTGAAATATTGCATCAGTTGGATGAATCTCTACGAATAAATGAATGTGATCTGGTGCAACTTCTAACGCCCGAATATTCCAATCTTTTTCAATAGCTAATGCCGAAAATATCTCAAAAATCCTA
>NZ_LJOU01000143.1:0-10263 GCF_001672085.1 Anabaena sp. AL93
CCCCACTCCCCTACTCCCCCCACTCCCTCTGACTCCTTCTACTAACAACTAATGATTGGGCGCAGGCCCTGCGCCCCTACTAAAATTATGACTAAAGCAGTTTTTCGCAATCTGGTGGTGAACAAGGGTAAATTAAGAGACTTGATTTCCTGGTCTTTTACCCATTATGGGACGGCGCGGACGGCGGTGATGGCAGATAAACTCAAGGAGTTGGGTTTTCGCTATGCTACCAAGGCGGGTGTGTCTATTAGTGTGGATGATTTGATGATTCCTCCTTCTAAGAAGGAATTGCTGGAGGCGGCGGAGACGGAAATTTTGGCGACGGAGGAACGCTATCAACGAGGGGAAATTACTGAAGTTGAACGTTTCCAAAAGGTAATTGATACTTGGAATAGTACCTCAGAAGCGCTCAAGGATGAGGTGGTGGTGCATTTCAAAAAAACCAATCCCCTCAATTCTGTGTATATGATGGCTTTTTCGGGGGCGCGGGGCAATATTTCTCAGGTGCGGCAGTTGGTGGGGATGCGGGGACTGATGGCAGATCCCCAGGGGGAAATTATTGATTTACCAATTAAGACCAATTTCCGTGAGGGATTGACGGTAACGGAATATATTATTTCTAGTTATGGGGCGCGGAAGGGGCTGGTGGATACGGCGCTGCGGACTGCTGACTCAGGGTATTTAACCCGGCGGTTGGTGGATGTGTCCCAGGATGTGATTGTGCGGGAGTTTGACTGTGGCACTAATCGCGGTTTGACGATTGGGGCAATGGTGGAGGGGAATAAAACTCTGATTAAACTGGCGACGCGGTTGATGGGTCGAGTGGTGGGTGAGGATGTGGTGCATCCAGAAACGGGGGAAATCATTGCCCCTCGGAATACCCCCATTGATGATGATTTGGCGATCGCCATCCAAAAAGCCGGGGTACAGAAGGTGACTGTCCGCAGTCCTTTGACTTGTGAGGCGGCGCGGTCGGTGTGTCAGCACTGCTATGGTTGGAGTTTAGCCCATGCCAAGATGGTGGATCTAGGGGAAGCTGTGGGGATTATTGCGGCGCAAAGTATTGGTGAACCGGGAACCCAGTTAACCATGCGGACTTTCCACACCGGGGGTGTATTTACGGGGGAAGTAGCCCAACAGGTGCGATCGCAGGTGTCAGGAACGGTAAAAATTCCCCGCAAGTTACAAACCCGTCCCTATCGGACTCGACATGGTGAAGATGCTTTGTATGTGGAAGCCAATGGGACTTTGACAATTGAGGGGGATAAGAAATCGGGAACGGGGGAAAGCCAGGAAATTGCTGTTACCCAAGGTTCAACGCTGTATATCCACAATGGTCAACAGGTACTAGCGGATCACTTGGTGGCTGAGGTGGCGCTGGGAGGCAGAACTACCAGAACCAATACAGAAAAAGCCGTCAAGGATGTGGCGACGGACTTGGCTGGGGAAGTGAAGTTTGCCGATGTGGTGGCGGAACAAAAAACCGACCGTCAGGGCAATACCACTGTCACAGCCTCTAGAGGGGGGTTGATTTGGATTCTGTCGGGGGATGTATATAATTTACTGCCCGGAGCAGAATTGGTGGTAAAAAATGGCGATGCGATCGCTACCAATGGAGTCTTAGCGGAAACCAAATTAACCACAGTTCACGGGGGTGTGGTACGGTTGCCAGAAGCGATTCCAGGGAAAGCCACCAGGGAAATTGAGATTATTACCGCTTCTGTGGTGTTGGATCAGGCAGCAGTGACAATCCAGAGTTCCCAAGGACGGAATAATTACCTGATTACCACTACCAATCCCGATAATGGGGCGATATCGGAGTTTAACTTGCGGGCGACTCCAGGGGCGAAGGTACAAAATGGTCAGGTAGTGGCAGAATTGATTGATGACCAGTACCGGACAACCACCGGGGGCTTGTTGAAGTTTGGCGAAGTGGAGGTACAGAAAAAAGGTAAAGCCAAATTGGGCTATGAGGTAGTCCAGGGGGGAACACTGCTGTGGATACCGGAAGAAACCCATGAGGTAAATAAGGATATTTCCTTGTTACGGGTGGAAGATGGACAGTATGTGGAAGCGGGGACAGAAGTAGTCCAGGACATCTTCTGTCAAACTGGTGGGGTAGTGGAAGTTACCCAAAAGAACGACATTTTACGGGAAGTAGTGATTAAACCCGGTGAACTGTTGATGGTAGATGATCCAGAGACAGCGATCGCCCATGACAATACGTTTTTGCAACCCGGTGAGGAACTGCAAGGAACTGTAGCTACGGAATTGCGCTATGTTCAGTATGTGGAAACTCCTGAAGGTCCAGGGTTGCTGAGTCGTCCGGTAGTAGAATTTGCTGTCCCCACCAACCCTGATGTTCCAGCCACCACTTCCGTCAGTCAGCAGACAGGGCGCTCGATTCAACTGCGGGCGGTGCAAAGGATTCCCTACAAGGATTCGGAACGGGTGAAGTCGGTGGAGGGTGTGGAACTGCTACGGACACAGATAGTATTAGAAATTGAGCAGGAGACGGAGGGAGAACACGGCAGTTCACCTTTGGCGGCGGACATTGAACTGATTACAGACCCAGAAGATGGGGAGATTCAAAGACTACAGTTAGTAATTTTAGAGTCTTTGGTAGTGCGCCGCGACATTACGGCAGATGCCACCCAAGGCAGTACCCAAACTAATTTGGAAGTGGTGGATGGTGACACCATTGAACCGGGGGCTGTGGTAGCCCGGACGAAGATATTATGTAAGGAAGGGGGCATAGTCCGGGGTGTGCAACAGGGGGCAGAAACAGTCCGCCGTTGTTTAGTATTGCGTGCCAATGATTTGGTGACAGTGAATACCAATGTCTTGCCCACCGTCAGTAAGGATGATTTGGTAGTAGAAGGAAGTGCGATCGCGCCGGGGATATTCGCATCGGAATCGGGACAAGTGGTGGAAGTCAAGGGAGGTGACAGGGAACAGGTGACAGGTGACAGGGAACAGAGGATAGGTGACAGGGAACAGGGAACAGGTGACAGAAATGCTTCTTCACTGTCACCTGTCACCCGTCACCTGTCACCTTCTGCTTACACCATTACCCTCCGCGTCGGTCGTCCTTACCGGGTGAGTCCGGGGGCGGTGTTACAGGTAGAAGATGGGGACTTGGTGCAACGGGGTGACAACTTAGTGCTGTTGGTATTTGAACGGGCTAAGACTGGAGACATTATTCAAGGTTTGCCCCGGATTGAGGAACTGCTAGAAGCCCGTAAACCCAAGGAAGCTTGTATTTTAGCCCGTCGTCCGGGGGAAGTGAAGATTGTCTATGGCGATGGGGATGAGGTGACATCCATCACCAGAGAAGCCTATGCCATTAAAATTGTTGAAGCCAATGGCACAGTCACCGACTATCCCCTTGGACCTGGGCAAAACCTGATTGTTCCCGACGGGGCGCACATTGTAGCCGGACAACCCCTCACCGACGGACCCTCCAACCCCCATGAGATTCTGGAAATATTCTTCAGTTTGGGGTCGGAGGATGGAATCTATGCCTGTGCAAGCCACGCTTTGCAGAAGGTACAAACCTTTTTGGTAAATGAAGTACAGATGGTGTACCAATCCCAAGGCATTGACATTTCCGACAAACACATCGAGGTAATTGTCCGGCAAATGACCAACAAAGTGCGGATTGATGACGGTGGCGACACAACCATGCTACCGGGGGAACTGGTAGAACTCCGGCAGGTGGAACAGGTGAACGAAGCTATGGCGATTACCGGTGGGGCGAGGGCAGAATACACTCCCATGCTGTTGGGGATTACCAAGGCATCGCTGAACACCGACAGTTTCATCTCCGCGGCTTCTTTCCAAGAAACCACCAGGGTCTTAACAGAAGCCGCCATTGAGGGCAAATCGGACTGGCTGCGGGGACTGAAGGAAAACGTGATCATTGGGCGCTTGATTCCCGCGGGGACTGGCTACAACACCTACGAGGAAGCGGGGGTAATTGATGATTACGTAGTAGATATGGGCAGTGGCATCTTAGATGAAGTAGATGATTCATTGGACATGGTACTAGACGACCGCACCGCAAAACTCTACAACCTCGACGCACCGGGCATGGGCGATAGTGGCTTTGGTAGCAAAATAGGAGAACGGCTACTACTCGATGAGGATGATTTAATTGCTGATGAAATTAACGACCTAGTTATAGAAGATGACGATGATTTCGGAGAAGAAGAGGAAGATGATGACGACGATGATTTTGATGATGAATAAACTCTAGGACACTGCGGCGAAGGGACTTCCAAATAAAAAAATACTCAACCACCTAACGCAAAAATCTCTCAAACCCTTATTCCTCTGTGTCCTCTGCGCCTCTGTGGTTCGTTAATCAGGATAATTTATTTCTTGGAAGTCCCTAATAGTATTAACGTAAAACCCATAGCCCGCCTGGGAATGAATTCCCAGTCTAATAGCAGAAGTTGTCTTTTGATGACTAAATAACCCGGAAATTTTTGAGTAAACTTTAGTTTACTTTCGCTATTAGCCCGGAAATTCATTTCTGGGTGGGTGTGGAAGCCAACAAATAAGCCATCTGTAGCCTAAGTTGACACCAATGAAGCTCTTGCTTTACCCCTACGTTTAGAATCAAACAATCAAGCCGTTTTGAGTATAGTACAAAACGGCGTAAATAAACCAACCATTCTAAATCCTCCAAAAGCCTATACTGTCTTCATTTTGACTTTTGACTTTTGACTTCCGCCTTGCCCCAACCCCCCTTACAAAGGCTACGGTGTACACACAAGTTAAATTACCCCCCTTAATCCCCCCTTATCAAGTGGGGAAACCGGAAAAATTAGTTCCCTCCCCTTCACAAGGGGGGAAACCGGAAAAATTAGTTCCCTCCCCTTCACAAGGGGAGGGTTAGGGTGGGGTAATTTGAGGAATAATGGTGATTCGATAACTTGTGTGTACACCGTACTTACAAAGGGGGGCTAAATTCCTCAAAGTCCCCCTTTTCAAAGGGGATTTAGGGGGATCTGCGGGTGTCAGATCCCACATGAAAAAGTTTTCAAACAACCTCTTAGAGACTTCCAAATAAAAAAATGTCCCAAAACTAACGCAAAAACCCTCCCTATTTCTTCTCTCTCTGTGTTCTCTGTGCCTCTGTGGTTCGTTTGTTCATTTATTTATTGGGATAATTTATTTCCTAGAAGTCCCTTAATCAGATTTAAGCCAGTTTTCTACTGATATCTGAATCTGTTCCCTTGCCCCAAGGACAATTTTTAACGCCCACCTACTTATATCCATTATTAAAAATCACCCAGCTTGATCTTAATTCCAGAATCTAGGGGAGGAACTTTTAGATATTCAACTGGCTCATAAGGGTTACGATTTGAGTTATTACTGGGGCATAATTTCAAAAAAGATTCTGGATTCTTGATATAATCAAGAGGATTTATTTTCTTACACTCTGGCTTGCTGATACTGAAATATGGTTCAGGATTGACTTGGGGCATCTGATACCAATAACTGTCAATTGTGATTGGTTGTGTGATTAACTCTGCTGATTGATCATGTTCAACTCCGATAGGAGAAACTGGTTGAGGTTTAGCATTTATACTTTTATGAGCAAAAAACTCACATAATAAAAAAGTTAGGATTAAAAAAGGTAATTTCATTTGATAATGGTGAAGATGTGGAAAGTTTTTTGGTTTAGAGACTTCCAAGAAATAAATTATCCCAAGAAACGAACCACAGAGGCACAGAGTACACAGAGAGAGAATTTTTGCATCAGTTTTGGGACATTTTTTTATTTGGAAGTCTCTTATGATTACAATAACAAATTTTTAATTCACTTATGACAACAGAAATAAACTTACCAACCTTAGCTAGTTTAGAATATCATGCCTATATTGATAATGATGGTGAAGTCATAGTCACCTTTCAAGAAAAAATTGGAGTTTACGCGATTTTTAATCAGGATAAAATTCTGCAATTTGTTGGCTATTCTCGTGATATTTATCTAAGTTTAAAGCAGCATTTAGTCCGTCAACCTCAAAATTGTTATTGGGTAAAGGTACAAACTATAGAACGTCCTAATCGAACAATTTTGGAAGCTATTGAAAATGCTTGGATTACGGAAAATGCTAATCCTGATATTCCGAACATCGAAAATAAACAAAAATGGAATAATCCTATAGATGTAAAAGAATTAATGACACCAGAAGAACAAAATAATTATCAAAATATAGCTATTGATGAATTCGGAAAAAGCAAGGTTTTAAAAAATGTGGCGCGGCGGGTTGAAGAAGAAATTTTAGGAGTTCTCAAAGACCGGGGAGTCAATACTCAAATCCGCTTTAATCCAAAATTAAAAGAAACAGGATTATTAGATTTAAAATGAACATCAGAGACTGGGAACGAGACGAATCCCTACCACATCTCGTTCCTAGTCTCTGACTAGGAATGCAGGTAATGAGGCTCTGCCTCTAATATCATTGAAGGCAGAGCCTTCTAGAATTCATTCCCAGTCAGAGACTGGGAACGAGACGAATCTCTACCACATCTCGTTCCTAGTCTCTGACTAGGAATGCAGTTGATGAGGCTCTGCCTCTAATATCATAAGAATATCCGGTAAGTGGGAAACTCAGTGGCTTGGCTCCCTGAGAGGAAAGCGACACGGGCGGTTTTAACCGCTTTGAATCTTTTTTCATTACCGCCTTGGAGTTAAGAAACTCGGGGTACTTTTGTGGTGTACTTTCAACGGGACAATTACCGATTCAAATTTCCCAACTCTGTACGCATAATGTGTTGCTCCGAAGAGCCTCCCATTTCTGGGGTAATGTTAGCTAGATGCCTCCGGCACGCTGGCGCGAACGACCAGTTATAAGAGCTTGCTTGAGCTTACAACACTGTTCCAGTGACCTTAGAACTGTTTAATCACAAGCGACAGAGCGGGGAACTAGTGAAGCAGCGCGGTCTTGGGGGTTTCCCCCATGAGCGACTGCTGAACCCCGAAGGGGCTACGCATTCGGTGGGTGTCGTGACTCAAATAACGGCTACCATGAGACTAAGCTCAGGGTGGTCTGGTCAGTACAGCTTGTTTGATTACTCTTGCAAGCTCAGTCCCTTTAGGGCTGGGTTACTGACTGACTATCTATATCAATAGGATTTCAGGGCTTTGGCAATAGTATTGACTAGACAGTCTAGTATATATTTTAAGGTAGAGGTTGTTGACACTCCCCGCGTCTTTAGACCGGGGATTCTATAGAGAGTTTCAGTCTATATCTCTCAGTTATCCCAGCTTCAGGCAGGGTTCCTTAAATATTTGGGTTCCTGCCCTGATCCTGTTTGCCATTACCGGCAGAATCATCTCTGACAAGCGTAACTTTCCGAGAGTCCCCCGGTAGGTTTTTAATGTCTTTGCTGACAATTTAACTGTATCACGAATATGGATTAAAATTTGAAGTTATTTCAAATTTTTAAATTAATGTCAATGCAGGATAAAGGAAAGCCTCTAGCCTTCATCCCTTGTCTAAAGCACAGATGTAGCTGACTTAGGAAGCTACATCTTCAAGGGTTTTCGGCATTTCCCTTATAATTTGGTATGCTACTATGTCTCAAACTGCGCCAACATCTCCAGACAATTTTCTTAATGTTCCTATACCACCATCTAAGCAGCGAAAGGGTAAAAAACCAATTCCTTTGTTATTGGGGTTGTTAGTCGTGGGGGGTAGTCTTGGTTATGTCCTGTGGCAAAATCGCCCCCAGGGAGAAGTAGATGTACTCAAATTAAGTGGTAGAATCGAGGGCTACGAAACCGAAATCGAAATCGGGATTAAACGTTCGGGAAGAATCGAGTCCATTGCCTTGAGAGAAGGGGCTTATGTCAAAAAAGGACAAGAATTAATTAAGTTAGACGACAGTAATGATCAACTGTTACAAGAGCAATTACGAGGCGCTGAAGCACGATTAACATCTGCACAATCCGATGAACAACAGGCGATCGCAGAGGTGGATAGAGTGCAAAGTGAACTTGAACAAATTAACAGTCAAATTAGGGAAGCAAAGCTGAATTTACAACAGTCCGAGGGGGATACCCAAGGACGAATTCAACAGGCAAAATCTAATGTAGCGGCGGCTAAGGCTCAATTATTACAAACTCAAGCTCAAGTGAAGCAAACAGAGGCAGAGGTAAAATTAGCGAGAATTAACAGCGATCGCTATGCCCAGCTTATCAAAGAAGGCGCTATTAATCAACAACAATTTGACCAATCACAAACCACATTAGAGACAGCCATAGCCACTCTAGAAGCCCGAAAAGCGGCTGTAAATGCGGCACGAGAACAATTAAGCGCTATCCAAGGGGCATTAACTCAAACCCAAACCACAGGCTTTAATCCTGGCATTCGTAATGCTCAATTAGAAGCATTAAGCAGAAAAAAAGACCAGAGTTTTGCTCAAATGAAATCTGCTCAGGCTAAAGTCAGATCGGCTCATGGTAAAGTCAGAGATGCCTTAGCATCAAAACAGCAAATCCTCACCCAAATAGCAGACTCGAAAAAAGATTTAAATGTTGTTAGTCCTTTAGATGGGGTAATAACTTCTCGCAGTGCAGAACCCGGTACAGTAGTTAGTAGTCAAACCAAAATTTTAACAATAGTTGATCCCAAAAATATATATCTGCGAGGTTTTATTCCTGAAGGTGATATTGGCAAAGTCCGATTGGGACAAATTACTAAAATCTTTCTAGATTCTGCACCGGAAAAACCCCTAAATGGTAAAGTAATTTCTATTGATCCTCAAGCTTCTTTTACTACAGAAAATATTTACTTCCAAAAAGATCGGGTGCGACAAGTAATAGGAGTTCGCATTCGAGTGGAAAATCCTCAAGGTTGTTTTAATCCCGAAAATCCCTATAAAGAATCAGATTTACCCTGTGCTAAAATCGGAATGCCGGCAGATGCGGAAATTAGGTTACAAGGTAATTAAGAGAAACAAACCACAGAGGCACAGAGGACACGGAGAAATGAGAGTTTAAAATATTTTCTGCATAAGTCATGGGGAGTTAAGAATGACTAATTACCAATCACCAATTACCAATTAGCCATTACCAATTACCAATTACCAAACAGAGGCTATTAAGGTTAGTAATTTACAAAAGAAGGGAACAGGGAACTCTTAACTGGGAACAGGGAGCAAATAAGAAACACTCATTTGCACCAGTTTAAAGCTCAGTCAAAAAAAGGATGTTTTTAAAAGATGCGTAGCACGAAAAAAACAGTGTCATTATTTCAATCTCATGTTTTTAAACATGAGTTTTTCCTGTTCCCTGTTGCCCGTTCCCTGTTCCCTCTGACATAAAGATTATGGGAAGTTAGCCGCAGTTAGAGGAATTAATTTTACTGTTAATAAGGGGGAAATGTTTGGTTTGATTGGTCCTGATGGTGCGGGGAAAACTACCACTTTTCACATTTTAGGTGGTGTGATGGTAGCGACTGCGGGGGAAGTTTTGGTATTTGGTCAACCTGCACGAGATGCGCGGTTAATGACGGGATATTTAACACAACAATTTTCTCTATATTTGGATTTGAGTATTGATGAAAATTTACGTTATGCGGGAGGTTTACGACAAGTTGATGATGATTTGTTATGGGAACGTCGTCATAAGTATCTGACATTAATGAGTTTAGAACAATTTGGCGAGAGGTACTATTCAAAGAGTTACCAATTTCTTTATGCAGCAAGAAGGACTTTTACCAGCTACTAAAAGAATTACCGCTAGAATCCGTTTGTGGTTTAATCCTGGTAGATTAGAATCTCTATATATTGTTCCCGGAGTATATGGTGTAATTCTATGGATTTTTCCATCTTTACTAACAGCGATCGCAATGGTTAGAGAAAAAGAAAAAGGGACTATTTTACAAGTTTATGCTTCTAGTATCAGTGCCACAGAATTATTATTAGGTAAAGGCATGGCTTATCTATCAGCAATTCTCATTTTGAAAAAAATAAGATAAAATTCTCTTAATTTAAGTGTAAACCCTGTATTAAATTATTCTTTTTTAATAGATAATTATCATCCGACGCTGGAGATAGATAGGGTTTTAAAAATCTTTAAAAATCTAGACATGAAGAATTGATTTCAACTTACCAATCTAGCTGAAATTCTAAGCAAATTTATAGTTTTTTGAATAAATAACTTTCTCCTCCTCTTTCAATATATTGACATTTTTCAACCAGAATTTATTTTTTTAAATGGGACATATTCCCTGAGAATAAATG
>NZ_LJOU01000207.1:0-1666 GCF_001672085.1 Anabaena sp. AL93
TAGTCACCATTATATTTCGGTGCTTCTTCAGTTCTTCATAAAAGACTGGCTGATTTTTTGTTCTTTTAATTCCTTTACCTGTTGACTTCATTAGAATATATGTATATACTAAGTTAAGTCTAGCATATCAAGGTGGTGATTGTAAATTGCTAACAAATTATGTATATAAAATCCGCCCCAATATTAGCCAGTCCAATAAAATGGATAACTGGCTAGATATGCTCCGGTCTACTTACAATTGGAGTTTGGCTGACAGAATAGCTCAATACAACCAGCAGTTTATTCAAGGTGACTATTGCGATATTAGGACTAAAGCAGAAGCTTGTCCATTAACTTGCTTTGTTAGTAAAAATGGAGCAAGTGGAGAGCCGTGGAAAGATGCTAAAACTGACAAGGATGGCAAACTCAAAAACCCTCGACGCAGTGCTGGTGATATTCAAATAACGGCATTACCATATCTAAAAAAAGCTAGACCTTGGTTTGCTGAGATTGATTCTACAGTCCTACAGCAAAACGTCAAACGCCTTGACACTGCCTATAAAAACTTCTTTGAAGGGAGAGGTTTTCCCAAGTTTAAAAACCGTAGTAATTTTACCTCTTTTACTTACCAGATGGGCGTAAAAGTTCAAGGTAATAAAATTTATCTCCCTAAATTGGGATGGATGCGGTTTTTTAATTCTCGCCTAATACCAACAGGTTTTACTATCAAAGCTGCCACATTAAGAAAGCGTCAAGATGGTTGGTATGTTTCAATTAGGATTGAAGATAAAACCATACCAGACTATGTAAAAAAACCGCTAAACGAAGTTAATTCTATTCTTGGTTGTGACTTAGGAATAACTAAACTTGTCCATCTCTCTGACAGACATCAAATTGATAATCCTAGATTCTCAACTAATAAAAAAGCTAGACGCACTTTAAAAATCAGACAGCGACGGATTAATCGTAAAGTCAAGGGGAGTAAAAATCGTAAAAAAGAAGCTAATAAAGTAGGACGGTTTCACAAAAAGATTACAGATAAAAGGACTGCTTATCAATGGAATGTTGCTAAAACAATAGTTTCTAGAAAGGTTGATGCTATTGCCTTAGAAGATTTAAACATCTCTGGAATGTTAACACGTTGCCAGGTGAAAACTGATGAAAAAACTGGGAGATTTTTAAAGAATGGGCAATCAAGAAAGAAGGGGTTAAACCGTTCTATCTCTGACGCAAGTTGGAGTGATTTGATTTTAAAAATTGAGTATCTCGCTGTGAAGCAAGGAAAAGTTGTCATTAAAATCAATCCTAAATACTCCAGTCAAGAATGCAGAAATTGTGGGCATACTGATAAATCAAACCGTGATGGTGAGAAATTCATTTGTACTGAATGTGGGTATCACGAACACGCCGATATTGGTGCTGCCAAAACAATTAGAGATAGAGCTTTCAAAACTTGTATTGAGCGAAGTCGAAATATAGTACGTGGGGACTCCGCGAAACTTGCTGTTTAACAGCTAAACGCCCAAAAGATGAGCCAGTGCGGTATTGGGGTCTCTCCAAGTAAAGCAACTAGCAGTATCAGCACGCACTTTTGTGCAAACGTGTTGAGTTTGGGAACCTGTGCAAACAGGATATTAGGATTGCAAAATTTTAAGAATCTCAGTGGCTTCAGCCCTGAGAGTGTCAA